>JAGWYX010000353.1 GCA_018969165.1 Verrucomicrobiota bacterium | reverse complement strand
TGCCGTTGTCGTAGGCATCGATGAACTCGCGGGGGCCTTTTTTGGGCGTGTAGCCAACGACGAAATGGCCGGGCAAGGAGATTCCAGTCAGGTCGAGCCCGATCCGGCGCGCCAGCTCGAGGTAAACCACCGACAAGGTGATCGGGATGCCTTCGCGGTCGTCCAGGACCTGGTCGATGTAGCTGTTGGCGCGATCGTAAAAGTCGGTCCGACTCCCGTGAAAGCCGTTTTCGGTGAAGAGATACCGGTTCAGCGCCGCGAGCTTGGCGGGATCGTCCGCCGCCGGCGCGACTTCGCTGGCCAGTTCGCGCGACATGCGATCGAACTCGCGGCGGTAGGCGGCGATATCAAGATCGGCGTGGTCGAGTTTGGACACCAGCAGGGCGGCGTGGAACAGGTCGATCTGGGGCTCCGGCTTTGCCAGCGTTGCCTTCAGCTCGCCCGTGACGGCCCGCCGGTGGACGGCGGTCGCCAGCCGGCGCAACCGGGCCGCGTGGCGATCGAGTTGGCGGGCGCGGTCGCGCAGGAGGGCTTGGGCCAATTCGGCATGGGCTTGGAGCGTGGCGATTGCCTCAGCGTCGGTCCTGCCCTCGAGGCGGTCGATCTGCTGGTTGACCGCCGCGAGCAGTTCAGTAGCAGGCTCCGAGTTGCGCCCAGCGAGATGCGCGCCGAGTTCAAATTCCTTGAAGTCGGCGCGGGTGTCACGGAACTTGGCGAGTCCGACCCGGCCGGCCGGCAATTCGCGATCGTGAGAGTGGATCACCAGGTGGTTGTTGACGTAGCAGAGAATCTGGTCCTTCTCACAACGGACCTTGAGGGTGTTCCATTCGCCGGGCCGGTAAAACGAACTTTGGACCTGGGACAGGATCGTCCAGGAAAAGACATCGGGTCCGGCAAAGCGGGTCAGGCGCACCCGGCCGTCGCTCGGGTAGAACCCGTAATGCTTGTCGCCGCCATCGCAATCGAACGCCAGGCCGGCGGCGCCGGATTCGTCCTCCAGCCGGACGCTCACCTGGACTTCGAAGGGTCGGGGCGGGACCGGTTGCTGAAAGAGGCAGAGCGAGCGGCGGCCAATACCCCGGCCGAAGCCTTCGACGTGAATGTGGCCGGCCTTGCGGGTCCAGCGGGCGCCGAACCGCGGCGACCAGAGTTTGGGATCGAGGGCGCCGATGGCCAACCACCGGTGGATGGGCACCGGGTTGGGTTTGGTCAGCAGGGCTTTGAGGGCATTGGCCGGCATGGCGAATCCCAGGTTAGCACTCATCACCGATTTGAGCGTCAGAATGCCGTGCACCCGCCCCTGCCGGTCCAGCAGCGGTCCGCCGCTATTGCCCGGCTCGATCGGGATCGCCACCTGGATCATCTCGACGCCGTCGAGTTCGCGCCGGGCAGAAACTACCCCGGCCACCACGCTATGTTCCAGTCCCAGGGGATTGCCGATGGCGACGACCGCCGCCCCTTGCCTGAGGGTGTCCGAATCGCCCAGGGGCAGGGCCGTCAGGTCCTTGGCCGCGACCTCGATGATCGCAAGATCCAACTTACGGTCCCAGGCGTAGATGCCGGTCACCTCGGGGCGTTGGCCGTCCGCCATCTCGACGGTGATCGGCCGGGCCTCGCCGATCACGTGCAGGCTCGTGGCGATCAGGCCGTTGGTGCCGACCACAAAACCGGCCCCTTCGCCGTCCTGTTTGCCGTCGCGACCGAAATGGAGGATGGTCACCACCGACGGGCGCGCCAGGTCGGCGATGGCTTCGACGGAGCGCTCGCGGGCCGCACTCGATGCGGTCGAAATTCTCCGAGCCCGTTTCGTGGCGTGGTTCCTCTCGGCCGCCAAGCTCGATGACCCGATGGGGTCGCCGATCAGGAGCAGGAGGGCGAGTGCGAGGAGCCGGGGCCAGGGTCGAGCAGAGCCGACCGATCGGCCGCCCTCGGGAGCCCCGTGTCCAGGCGATGGGTCGGAGTATCTCCGTGCACCTGCGGGTTGGCGGCCGAGCGAAGGCGAGGATTCCCGGGCCGGGCCACCTGCGAGCGGAGCTTTAAGCCGGCTGGTCATCACGTTGCGGGATGCGGGTCGTTGCGGTGCGGCGCAATTACCGATTACTATCGCCGACCCGCTCAATACTTCAACACCTTCGCGAGAAATTCCCGGGTCTGTGGCGTCGTCGGCTGGTCGAGGACCTGTTGCGGCGGGCCGGCTTCCACGATTCGGCCGTTGGCCAACAGGGCGACATGGTCGGCGATGCGGTGCGCGAACCCCATTTCGTGCGTCACCAGGATGAAGTCGCGGCCCTCTTCGCGGAGTTCGCGGATCACGTCGAGCACCTCGGCCGTCATCTCCGGGTCGAGCGCCGAGGTGGGTTCGTCGAAGAGCAACAGGCGCGGCTTGATGGAGATCGCGCGGGCGATGGCGATGCGCTGGCGCTGGCCGCCCGACAAGGCGGCGGGACGCTGGTGGGCGTGGGCTTCGAGCCGGAAGCGGGCCAGCAACTGGCGGGCAATGGCCTCGGCCTCGGCCGCGGGGCGACCGTGAACCCTCTCCAGGGGCAGCGTGATGTTCTGCAGCGCCGTCAGGTGCGGGAACAGGTTGAAGGCCTGGAACACCGTGCCGATGGTGCGCCGGTGCCGCAGCAGGCCCGCCTCGTCGAACCGGACGGCCTGACCGTCGAGTTCAACCGAGCCGGCGGCGGGGTACTCCAGGCCGCCGATGATGCGGAGCAAGGTGGATTTGCCGCCGCCCGAAGGCCCGATCAACGCCAAGGTATGGACGGTCTCGAGGCCGAGGGAAACATCCGTGAGGACCTGCTGGCTGTCGAAGCTCTTGGAGATGTGATTCAGGCGCAATTGCACGGCATGAAGCAAGTGCCAGGAGGGAAGGACGGCGGCGCCTCCGAACCCGCCCTGCAGTCACCCTCTCCGCCGCTGGCAGCGGAGAAGCGGCCCGGGAGAAGGACGCGCCCTTCGCGGTCAGGTTTCATACCGGATTCGCTGTTCGAGGCGACGTGTCCAGAGTGATATGGGCAGGGTCAGAATCAGGTAGCCGGCGGCCAGCGGCAGGTAGCTCTCCAGGGTGCTGAAGGTCTGCGAGTTGACTTCCTGCGCCTTCAACGTCAGTTCCGTCAGTCCAATGATCGAGAGCAGCGAGGAGTCCTTGATCAAGGACACAAACTGGCCGGCCAGTGGCGGCAGGATCTGGCGCAGGGCCTGGGGAAACACGACGTAGCGGAATGTCTGGGACCGAGTCAAGCCGATGGCCTTGGCCGATTCAAGCTGCGAGGCCCCGACGCTTTCGATGCCGGCGCGAATGATTTCCGAGATGTACGCCCCGCTGAACAACGACAAGGTCAGCACCCCGACCAGATCGCGGTTCTCCACGTGAAAGGCGTCGGCGACGACATAGAAGAAGATCAGGATTTGCACCAGCAGCGGCGTCCCGCGAACGAGCTGGACGTAGAACTGGCTGAGATAACGCAGGACCAGGACCCGGCTGCGCTGCGCCAGGGCGAAGAAGAGGCCAATGCCGGTGCTCAAGCCCAGGGCGGCGACCGAAATCCACACCGTTGTCACCCACCCCTGCAGGAACATCCGCCGGTAATGATACACCGCGGCCCAGCCCCAGTGGTAGTCGAGCCGGTGGAAAGCGAAGGCGAACACCAGGGTCAGCCCGGCCAGGACCAGCACGAAATTAAACGTGCGCACCGGCCAAGTTGGCGACCGCGGCGCCGGTCCGCGCGGGGCGACAAAGATGCGTGACCAACCCACGGTCAGAAGTAGAAGGGATAGCCCAGCTTTCGGAAAGCCTCTTTTTGTTCCTTGAGATAGCGGTCTCCGAGTTGCTCGAAGCCGCCCCGGCGCCGAAAGTCGGCCAGGAAGGCATCGACCTGATGCTCGAGCTCGAGGTTGCCTTGGCGGAGGCCGATCGCCCAGGATTCGGTTTGGAAGGGCTCGAGCAGGGCGCGGGTGGTGGCGGCGTTCCGCTGCCAGTTTTTGAAGGTGGACATCTGGTCGTAAATGAATGCATCGGCCTTGCCCTGGATCACTTCCAGGACGCACGACGATTCCTTGTCGAGCACCAGCACCTGGGCGCGCCGGACGTGCCCGATGGCGTAGGTGTGCCCGGTGGTGCCTTTCTTGACCGCGATGACCTTGCCGGGCTGGTCCGCGTCGGCGATGGATTGGATCGGCGAGTCCTTCCGCACCAGGAGACAGAGCCCGGTCCGCAGGTAGGGAGCTGAAAAGTCGATGGATTGGGCGCGCTCGGGCGTGGCGGTCATGGATGAGATGATCACGTCGATCTTGCCGGTCTTGAGCGCCGGGATCAGGCCATCGAACGGCAGGTTTTCGATTTCGACGGCGCGGCCGAGGAATTGCCCGAGGGCGCGCGCCAGGTCCACGCTGACCCCGGCGGGTTGGCCTTGTTCGTCGGTCATTTCGAACGGGGGATAGGACAGCTCCATGCCGACCCGCAGCCGGTTGGCCGGCGCCCGGTTGCAGGCGGCGAGGGCGAGCAGGGCGGCCAGGCCCAGGCCCCGGAGCGCGGGATGGATCGGTCGTTTCACACTGGTGGTCGGTGCGCGCGGGTGGTCGCGCCACGATTGTCTCGCAGTCGAGTGCCGCACCAAGTGCATGAGTCGGATGACCTTGCTGCGTGCCTGTGTCACGCACGGCCAGGTTGGCCAAGTGGTCGCTGCCAAAATCAGTCGGATGCTGGCAATGGCGGCATCCCCTCAATCTCGGCAATCCGGTGGTTTTGCACCTGATGCTCAACGAGCCAATCCGAAACTCCCAAGCGCGCGGCCGTTTCGGCAATTTCGTCTTTCGTAATCCGCGAGCCAGATAAGAGTTCGCGAAGACCTTCTGCCGGCGCCAACAATTCTGCGGCAAAGGCCCGATTTCTCTTTTGCCGGTCGGAGCTGACTCGGGTCAAAAGGGCTGACCCTTCCGTTCGGCTACAGAGATACTCGCAAAGCGACCGGGCCAGCAGATAGCCCTTGCTGCTTTCCCGCCGCTTTGACGTAGCCACTTGCGGTCCTAGACTGTCCGAGAGCGTAGTGACTGCATCTAACTGATGTTCCTCTCCTACGCGAATAACCGGGAGGTTTTGTCTTCTGATTCCGCAGAGTTTGTCAATTGCCAGCGGTTTTGTAGGATTGCGGAGACAGAAATCTTTCCTGAATTTTCGGGCAAGATCATATCCGCATTGCCAGGGCGTGGACGACCTGGCCAGCGAATAATACATTCCTTTGTTGCCC
>JAGWYX010000352.1 GCA_018969165.1 Verrucomicrobiota bacterium | reverse complement strand
CTCAAGAAGATTCTCGTGCCACCAAATTTCCCGCTGGCGCTGGCCCGGGAGCTGCGCCGGTTGCGAATCAAGGTCAAAGTCAAGGCCGACGGCTTCTTTCCCGAGCGCCAACTCAAGTCGGCGGAGGAGATCCGCAAGATCAGCGCCGCGCTGGTCATGGCGGAGGTCGGGCTGGCCGAAGGGGTGCAGGCGCTGAAGAACGCCCGGATCGGCAAGGGCGGTCGATTGCTCTACCACAACGCCCCGCTCACCTCGGAAAAGCTGCGCGCGATCATCGATGTGGCCGTGCTGCAGGCCGGCGGGCTGGCCCGACACACCATTGTGGCCGGCGGCCAGCAGGCCTGCCAACCTCACGAGGCCGGCCACGGCCAACTCTATGCCCGCCAACCGATCATTCTGGACGTCTTCCCCCGGTCGCAAAGGACGGGGTATTTCGGTGATATCACCCGCACGGTGGTCAAGGGGCGAGCCAGCGAACCCGTGCGGCGGCTCTACCACACCGTCGCCCAGGCGCAGGAATTGGCGTTTGACCGGATGCGCGCCCGGGTGCCCGCCGGCGCAGCCCACCGGGCGGTGCAGGATTTCTTCAACGCCGCCGGCTACCGGACCCGGCGCCAGAACGGCTCGATGCAGGGGTTCTTCCATGGCACCGGTCATGGCCTGGGCCTGGAAATCCACGAGGCGCCACGCGTCGGCCCCTGGTCGGAGGACGTGTTGCGCGCCGGCCACGTGGTGACGGTCGAGCCCGGCTTGTATTATCCGGGCCTGGGTGGCGTCCGGATCGAGGACACGGTCTTGGTGACCGCCGGGGCGCCCCGCAACCTGACCAAGTTCGAAAAGGTCCTGGAGGTCTAACTTGATTTCGGCCGGAGACGGCGTTAAGGGTGAGCGAGCGGAAACTGGAACTGGATTGAGTTAGGCAATCGATATGAACCTGTGGAACGTCTCGAAGCGCGTGTTGTTGTTTGTGGCGGTCAACCTGCTGGTGCTGGTGACCATCTCGCTGGTCCTGACGGTGCTGGGCGTCGGCCGGTACCTGGGCGGGGGTGGCTATGGCGCGCTGATGGGCTTTTGCCTGGTTTGGGGCATGGGTGGCGCGTTCATTTCCCTGGCGCTCTCGCGCCTGATGGCCAAATGGATGATGGGGGTCCAAGTCGTGGACCCGGACTCGGCCGATCCCCAGGTGCAGGAGCTGGTCCAGACCGTGCGCCGGCTGGCGCAACGGGCCGGCCTGCCGGCCATGCCCGAGGTCGGCATCTACGATTCCCCGGAGATCAACGCCTTCGCCACCGGCCCGTCCCGCTCGCGTGCGCTGGTGGCCGTTTCGAGCGGATTGCTCCACGCGCTGCGATCCGAGGAGGTCGAGGGGGTGCTGGGCCACGAGTTGACTCACGTGGCTAACGGCGACATGGTCACCATGACTCTGCTGCAGGGGATCATCAATGCCTTCGTTATGTTCCTGGCTCGGGTCCTGGCGTTTGCCTTGAGCCAGGCGATGCGGTCGCGTGACGACGACAACCGCGGCGGAGGCTGGTTTTTCCAGTTCGTGCTGATCCAGGTCTTCCAGGTCGTCCTGTCCTTGTTCGGGATGCTGGTCGTGAACTGGTTTTCGCGCTGGCGGGAGTTTCGCGCCGACGCCGGTGGGGCACGGCTGGCGGGACGGGAGCGGATGATCGGGGCCTTGCGGGCCTTGCAGCGGATTCACGAACCGCCCAGCCCGGAGCTGGCGGGCGGCCCGGGGCCCGACGCGTTTCGGTCGCTCAAGATCGCCAGCCCGCGCGGTGCTTTGTGGCGGTGGTTTGCGGACCATCCGCCGTTGGAGGAACGGATTGCGCGGTTGGAAGCGGGGGCTTGAATTGGGGCGGCAGCCCTGAGCAATTTTTGTTGTCAGCGCCGGGGCAGATGTTAAATTTTGGTAAATCTGAGTTTACGGAACGGCGTATGTCGCAGAACCCAAACAATCCGGAAAGCAACGATTTGCTGAAAAACTCCTCCCTCTACCGGGAGTTTCAAGCCGAGCGGGAGGAAATCCTCAGACACAAATGGATCGAGTCGGAAAAGGCCGGTCATGACATCGGCTTCGAGCGCGCCTTGACGGACTGGATCATGAAACATCGTTCCAAGTGGCGGAAGGCCCGCCAGGGCGCCGGCAACTGAGCGGTCCGCCCAGCGCCTGGCGACCCGCGTAACGTGAGCAGACAAGTCTCTGGTTCGGCCAACCGAGTTGGGTCCCAAGGCAGGCCAATTCGGTTTTGTTATGTCTAACGCCACCCTGCTCCTCAGTGCCACCGGCATCCAGCGGACCCTGGCGCGAATGGCCCAGGAGATCGCGGAACGGAACGACAACGGCACCGAGGTCGTCCTGGTCGGGGTCCAACGCGGTGGCATCCACCTGGCCGATCGTCTCAGCCGGATGTTGGCCGACATTTGGGGACACCCGGTCCCCAACGGCCGGCTGGACGTTAATATGCACCGGGATGACCTGAACCGCCAAATGCCGCCCGAGGTGCACGCCACCGTCATTCCGTTTGACGTCACCGGCCGGGCGGTCGTGCTGGTCGATGACGTGCTGTTCAGCGGCCGCACCACCCGCGCCGCCCTGGACGCCCTCAACGATTTCGGACGGCCCAAGCGCGTCCAACTGGCCGTGCTGGTGGATCGCGGCCTCCGCGAACTGCCCATCACGCCGGACTTCGTGGGCAAGGCCATCACCACTCGCCCCGACGACCACGTCGAGGTGCGCCTCAAAGAGGACGGCGGCGAAGACGCCGTTTACTTGCGTCACGCATGAGCTGGAACCATCGGCATCTCCTGGATATCCAATCGCTGAGCGCCGAGGACATCCTGACCGTGCTGGACACCGCCCGCGCCTTTAAGGCCGTCGGGGAGCGTGCCATCAAGAAGGTCCCCGCCTTGCGCGGCAAGACCGTGGTCAACCTCTTCGTCGAGCCGTCCACGCGCACCCGCATCAGTTTCGAGCTGGCCGCGCAACGGCTGACGGCGGATGTCATCAACTTTTCGGCGGAAGTTTCCTCGCTCAAGAAGGGCGAGACGCTCAAGGACACCGCGCGCAATCTGGAGGCCCTCAATGCCGACATCATTGTCATGCGCCACAGCGCGGCGGGCGCGCCGCATTTCCTGGCCCGGTTCCTCAAGTCCAGCGTGGTCAACGCGGGCGACGGCGCCCACGAGCACCCGACCCAGGCCCTGCTCGACCTGTTCACCATCCGGGAGCGGAAGCAAACCATTGCCGGTCTGAAGGTCACGATCCTGGGCGACATCCTCTACAGCCGCGTCGCCCGCTCGAATATCTGGGGCCTGCTCAAACTTGGCGCCCAGGTGACCCTGTGCGGGCCGGCGACGCTGGTGCCGCCGGTGTTTCGCCAGTTGGGTTGCCGGGTGACCTACGACCTGGAGGAGGCCATCGCCGAAGCCGAGATCATCAACCTGTTGCGCATCCAGCATGAGCGGCAGCGCCAGACCATGTTCCCGAGCATCGGCGAATACACCAGCCTGTTCGGCCTGACCCAGGGGCGCCTGGCGCGCACCCGGCCCGACGTGCTTATCATGCACCCCGGCCCGATCAATCGCGGGGTCGAAATCGACAGTGAAATCGCCGATTGCGGTCGTTCCGTCATCCTGGAGCAGGTGACCAATGGGCTGGCCGTGCGGATGGCCGTCCTGTTCCTGGTCAACGGCGGCAAGGGCCCCCAGGAAATCGCCGCCTAGATCTCGTTGTAGGTAAAAGTCTCATTCCAGGACGTAACCACGTAGCCGCGTGCCGGGCCGACCCGCGCCAGGTTCTCGTCGTAATGGAAGTTATAATGGCCGTTCATGGTCGCGGTGGCCGAGACGCTGCCGCCGACGAAGTTATAGGTGCCGCTGCCGCCGCCGCCCAGGGTGAACGCGGCCTCCGGGGCGTAAATGGCGCCGGTGAAAGTCGCGTTGCCGCTGAGCGAGAGACTGGTGTTGCTGGGGAGGCCAAAGTAATAGAAGTTGGCCGCGTTGCCCCCTTGGTTGGCGATGCCGTTGCCGCCCAGGCTGACGCTCACCGGCGCGTTGGTGTTGGCGGTGCCGACATACAGCATCAGGCTGGCATTGGTCGCGATGATAAGTTGGGCGTTGCCCGCCAGGCTCACATTGCCCGTGACGTAGAGCACCGCGTTGCCGTTGATCAGCACCTGGTTCTGCCCGCTCAGGCTGAGGGTGGATAACTCATAATTCCCACTCCCCATCACGTAGGTATAGTTGGTTCCGCCCACGCTGCCGCCCGCGGGCGTCGAGTAACCGCTGCTGAAGGGCGCCTGCACATCGGGGAACGCCACGTTCATGTCGTCGTTCGACCAGCCCGGCTGGATGCCGGTGTTGCCGCCTTGAATCCAGGCGGCGCTCCCTACCGAGCCATTGGGCCCGACCTCAATCGTGTTCTGCCCCGGCCCGCTGCTGACGTGTCCCTGGATGGTGGCGTTGCCGACGCTCAGCGAGTTGGTCAGGCCGGAGTCGGTCGCAATGTCGCCGTTGCTCTTGGTGTGGCCGGGCCAATAGACCCCGTTGGTGCTGTAGTTGGGATCCGCCGAATCGAAACTGTCGGTCGCGATATTATTGCCGTTCAAATCGATCTGGCCCTTGGCCACCATCCCCTTGGCAAACAGGGCGTTCCGCTGCGTCGTGCACTGCACGGTCCGCGAGAGGTTCGTGCCCGACAGCGGGATCGGCGCCGTGCCCGTCGAGGTGATGATCGGCGGCAGGGTGGTGCTGATGCGCGCCACGTAACTGCAGCCGTCGCCCAGGTCCCGGGCCTTGAAATAATTGGTGCCCGTCGAATCCAGGGCCCAGCCGTCCGAACTGAGATTGGTGACGGTGGCGACCAGATTGGTGCTGGTGCAATACTGCAGGTGGGTCAACGCCTCCTCGATGCCGGCCTCCAGCACGGGGACACAGACGTTCCAGGATTGGGAACGGGCGGTGGCCAGGTGCTGGCCCTCGACCAGGGTGAGGTAGCTGGCCAGCAGATAACCGACGATACCAGCAAGGATCAGGCAAACGAACACGACATTGCCCTGTTCCGTGCGGCGCGCGCGGGTCGCGATCCTCATAACCACATCACTCCTTGCGTATCACGATCTTGGCCGATTGCACGCTCTCGGTGTTCACCTTGGCGCCCAAGATCGTCCTCGAACACACCCAGGTCACCTGCACCAGCTTGCAGTTGGTCGGCGTCGCCACCGGATACTGATCGTAGGTTCCGC
>JAGWYX010000351.1 GCA_018969165.1 Verrucomicrobiota bacterium | reverse complement strand
CTCGACGTGTATCCACTTACAAGTCCGTGGCCGGTGCGCCTGGAGTTCTTCGGCGCCGAGCTCGAGTCGTTGCGCCACTTTGATCCCCTGACCCAAATCTCGCGGGAGACGATTGACCATGTCACCCTGGGGCCGGGAGGTGAACTGGGGCTGCTCCGGCGCGAGGGAGGGCCGGGCCCGACGTTTGGCAACTTGCTGGATTATCTGCCGCCCGGGTCGATTTTTCTCTTTAGCGAGCCTGAGGTCTTGGACGCGGAAGCTCGGGCCTATGCCCGGCAAATTCCGGCCGGCGATCCGTTGGTCGAGGATTGGGACCAGTTCCGCGGTGCACTGGCGGAGAAAGCGATGATCCGCCTTGCCCTGAGCGAAGCGGGGGGAGAAGGGCCTACGGGGCATGAAGAAAACGCGGGCGCCACGGCGCCGATGATGTCGTTGGAGTTGGCGGACCTGGAGGCGTTCCGGCCGCGAGTGGAGAGGCGACCGGAACCCATGGTGGCCGAAGCGCAGCGGCGGGAGTTTTTCGGGCAACTGCACCGGTGGCTCCGGCAGGGGTTCACCGTGCAGGTGTTCGGCAATAACACGGGCGAATGCGATCGGTTCCGGGAAATCTGGCGCGAGTACAGGTTCGACGGTGGGCCAGGCACACCGGCAGGCTCAGCCGGGGCCGGCGACGCCGCCCCGAGCGTTGCGGTGGGGACGCTGAGCAGCGGTTTTCTCTGCGAGGCGGCAAAACTGGTGGTGGTGACCGATGCCGAGATCTTCGGGCGCTACCGGGTGTCGCGTCCGCGGCGGTTGAAGTCGGCGCACGCCCAGGTGCTGCGTTCGGCCTTGGACATCGACTTCACCGATCTTGAGGAGGGGGATTATGTGGTGCATCTGCAGTACGGGATCGGGCGCTACCTCGGGTTGAAACCGTTGCCAGCCAGCCTGGGGCGCCGGGGAACGGCAGTACCGGCCGCGGCGAGTGTGGCCGGCCCGGAGTGTTTGGTGATCGAATACGCCTCCAGCGATCCCGAGCAACCGCCGCCCAAGCTTTATGTGCCGGTGACCGAAGCGCACTTGGTCAGCAAATACGTCGGCGCCGGCAAGGCGCGTCCGCCACTGAACACGCTTGGGGGCTCGCGCTGGGCCAAGGCGAAGGCCCAGGCCGAGCGGGCCGTGCGCGATCTGGCGGGTGAGTTGCTGGCGCTCCAGGCCATGCGCTCGACGCGTGCCGGCCACGCCTTCGCGGCGGACTCGACCTGGCAACGGGAATTCGAGAGCGCCTTCATTTTTGAGGAAACGCCGGACCAATCGCGCGCGATCGCCGAGGTCAAAACCGACATGGAACAGCCGCGGCCGATGGACCGCCTGATCTGCGGCGACGTCGGGTTCGGCAAGACCGAGGTGGCGATCCGGGCGGCGTTCAAGGCGGTGATGGACGGCAGGCAGGTGGCCCTGCTGGTGCCGACGACGATTCTGGCGCAGCAGCACTTCAACACGTTTCGGGAACGGATGGCCGATTACCCGGTGCGCATCGAGTTGCTCTCGAGATTCCGCACCCGGCGCGAGCAGAAAGGCGTGATCGCCGAGCTGGCAGCGGGGGCGGTGGACATCGTCATCGGCACGCACCGACTGCTTCAGACGGACATTGGGGCGAAGAACCTCGGGCTGGTCATTATCGACGAAGAGCAACGCTTCGGCGTCCTCCACAAGGAACGCTTGAAACAGCTCCGGGAACTGGTCGATGTCCTGACGCTGAGCGCCACGCCGATTCCGCGCACGCTTTACCTGGCGCTGACCGGGGCGCGGGACATGAGCACGATCGAGACGCCGCCGCAGGACCGGCTGCCGGTCGAGACCATCGTCACGCCGTATGACGAGCGGGTGATCCGTCAGGCGATTCAGCGCGAGTTGGGACGGGAAGGGCAGGTTTTTTTCCTCCACAACCGGGTCGAGACCATCGCGACGGTGGCGCAACGCCTGCGCCTGTTGGTGCCGGAAGCGCGGATCGCGATCGGCCACGGCCAGATGGAGAGCGACGAACTGGAGGACGTCATGGCTGAGTTTGTCAACGGCGACGCCGACGTGTTGCTTTCGACGACGATTATCGAGAGCGGCCTGGACATTCCGAACGCGAACACGATCATCATTGATCGGGCGGACCGATTTGGGTTGAGTGATCTTTACCAGTTGCGCGGGCGGGTCGGGCGCTACAAGCACCAGGCCTACGCGTATTTTCTGTTACCCCGGCACGCCGGGCTGCTGAGTGACGCCCGCAAACGCATCAGCGCGATCCGGCAGTATTCGAGCCTGGGCAGCGGGTTCAAGATCGCCATGCGCGACCTGGAGATTCGCGGCGCGGGCAACCTGCTGGGCCCCGAGCAGAGTGGCCATATCACGGCGGTGGGCTTTGAGTTGTATTGCCAATTGCTCAAGCAGAGCATCGGCGTGCTAAAGGGTGAGAAAGTCCGACGCCGCGTCGAGGTGACCGTCCACCTGGACTTTCTGCCGGTGGGACCCATCGAGCAAGGCTCGGGCGGCAGCGACGACGCTCGGACGGTCCAAGACGCCCCCAGCCGGCCGGGGGCCTACATCCCGATGCCGTATATTCCGGAGGCGCGCCAGCGGATCGAGGTTTACCGGAAAGTGGCGCAGGCGGCTGAGGCGCCGGCGCTCCGGTCTTTACGCGTGGAGCTGCGCGACCGGTTTGGCGCGTTGCCGGAACCCGTGGAGTGGTTGTTGAAGGTCGCGGAACTGAGGCTCCTGGCGGGCGAGCGGGGCATCACGGCCCTCGAGACAAAGGACGATCGGTTGATGTTGACCCGGAATGGCGAGTTCATCACGGCAGGCCACCGCTTCCCGCGGCTAATCCGGTCGAGCCCCGCCGCGCGACTCAACGAGATTCGGCGGCTGGTTCTGACTCAGCCGGTGGTCGGGACTTGAACATGGACCGCGAGTTGGTTTCAGGGCGCCTTTCCTGAGGCGAAGACCCGGGCGCGCTCGGCATGGGTGAGGATTCGCCATTGCCCGGGCGCCAGTGCACCGAGTTCGAATGCCCCGATGCGCACGCGGATGAGGCGCAGCGTGGGATGCCCGAGGGCGGCGGTCATGCGGCGGACCTGGCGATTCTTTCCTTCGACGAGTTCGAGGGCGATCCAGCAGGTGGGCACCGCTTTGCGGAAGCGGATCGGCGGCACGCGCGGGGGCACGTCCGGTTGCGGTTCGAGCACCCAGGCGCGGCCGGGGCGCGTGCGATGATTCTGGATGCGGACGCCTTGGGTGAGCTGGAGCAATGTCTGGTAGGTTGGGTGGTGCTCGATCTGCGCCCAATAGACACGGCGATGGCCTCGTCGAGGTTCCAGCAACTGCTGATTGAGCGCCGGTTCATCGCTGAGCAGGAGGAGTCCCTCGGAGTCAGCATCGAGCCGGCCCAGCGGATAGACCCGCGCCGGGAGGCCGAACTCGGAGAGCGCGCGGTTGGGCGATCCGTCCGGCGTGAACTGGGACAGGACACCGAACGGTTTGTGGAACGCGAGGAGCATGGGCGCGAAGCGGCGATGGCATGTTAAAGCGGATTTCAGACCTTCATCAGGCGGGGGTTGTGCAACCTTTTGTCGTACGTGCGACAAAAGGTTGTCCACTAGTTTGCAGCCGAGAACCTCCGACCATCGCGGGAAGGCGTTGAGGGTTCACGGGCGGACCTCGAGTCGGAAAAAGCAGGGCACGGCGGGATCGAGGGTTGGCAGGGTGACGGAGCCGAGATTGGTCGCGGCACGCGTCCAGTCCGAGTAAGCATTCCAATCGAGGAGGTTGGTGCTGCCCTGGAGTTGGTAGGCGCGGCCAGGGACGGCGGCCCAGTCAAGGCGCAGGGTGCCGTTGACCAGCCGTTCCGGCGGGTCGAGGGACAGGTAGGAGAGGGCGTTGGTCGGGTTGGTGCCGGCGATGAATTCGGCGTAATCGGTCATGCCGTCGCCGTCGGTATCGGTGGTGATCGTGCGGTTGGGCGAGACGGTCCCGAAGTACTGGAGTTCCCAGGCATCGGGGATGCCGTTGTGGTTGGTGTCGGCGAAGGTGTAGTTGCCGGTGAAGGCCAGGACGCTGTTGGCGGTGAGGGTATTGGTTTGCGGCGGCGGAGTCTGGTAATAGGGCACGTCGCCGAAAGTGACGACGTAGGAGCCGACGGGTGCGTTGCTGAGGGTCAGAGACCAGCCCTCGCCAGTCTGGCTGATTGGGCCGGCAATGGTGAATTGGGCCTGGGCGAGGTTGTTGGTGATTTGAAGGGTGCCGAGCACGGCGTTGGTGACGGTGATCGAGATATCGTCGATGAGCCAGCCGGGTCTGGGCAACGTGTCGATGGCGAAGAACTCGTAATGCCACTCGAACCAGACGACCTGGCCGAGGTAAGGAGTCAGGTCGAACTCGGCCGGTTGCCAGCCGGCGGTGGCATCGGTGTAATCGGCGAGTTGGTCCCACGAGCCCCCGGCGTTGGTAGAAACGAAAAGCCCACCATCCTCGAAGATGACGGAGTCGGAGCTGGAGGTGAAATCGTAGCTCTGCCAGAAGCGGAGGGTGGCTTGGGTGCCGCCGGCCAGGTAGATCGCCGGGCTGATCAAGGCGGTGTCGGCAGCGTCGATGGGGGTGCCGTTGAGGTTGCTGCCCCAGGCGTCGGGTGGGGAATGGGCGGTGGTTTCCAGGCCGTTATTGGGCACGCCCAGTTGCCAGGTGGCGGCGCTGGCGGCGCCGGTGGTGTCGCCATTCTGGACGGACCAGTTGGTCGCCCCGTGGTCGAGGTTATCGCTCCAGGGCACGCCCAGCGGTTTCAAGGTGTGGAACGTGAAGAGTCTGCCCTGGTTGTTGTCCACGGCGGTGTTCCCGGCGGCGTCGCGGCTGACGACCTGGAAATAGTAGAGGCGATCGGGTTGGAGGCCGGGGACGATCACCGTGTGGCTGGTGGTGCTTTCAAATTGGTATGCGGTGCGCCCGAGGAAAGTAGATTCGCCGAACTGGACGAGGGCGTCGGTGAGTTTGGAGGTGTCCCAACTGATGGCGGCGTCTTGGTAATCGGGTGTGGCGGTGACGTTGGTGAGGGCAGGCGGGAGGGTGTCAACCGTGGCGGTGGCTCGGGCGAGCAGGTTGGTGGAGGCAGCAAAGAACTCTGCCCAGACCGAATCGCCGTTGCGCGCCGGCAGGGTGGGGAAAGCCGAGGATTGCCCCGCCGCGGGTGGGTTCGTCGCAGACACGAGGGCGACAAAACCGCGGAAGAGTCCGGGCGTGGC
>JAGWYX010000350.1 GCA_018969165.1 Verrucomicrobiota bacterium | reverse complement strand
TCGCCAACTCCGGCGTCCAATACCGCAGCCACGTCATCGACCCCAGCTACTGGGTCGTCGGCGGTTACCAGGCCGACATGGAAGCCGGCCCGACCTACACCGGCATCCTCTACGAGGAGCGCGGTCGTGGCATCCTCGCGACGCGCGGTCAAATGGTCGAGATCCAGCCCGACGGCAAAATCCGCGTGCTTGGCACGATGGGTGCCTCCGATGAGGTCGCCGCGGTGATCAAAAAAGGCGACTGGAACAATTACACCATCATCGCCCGCGGCAATCATCTGACTCAAATCATCAACGGGCGCGTGACGGTGGATGTGACCGACGACCAGGCCTCCAAGCGGGCGAGGTCGGGCATTCTCGCCCTGCAGTTGCACGCGGGCCATCCGATGATGGTCCAGTTCAAAAACATCCGGTTGAAGAAACTGTCCGCCGCCGCCGCCAGGAACGACTTGGACGGGATGCAGGGCAGATGGGTCCCGGTCGAAGTGGTGGTCAACGGTCGTCCCGCCTCGGCGGATGAACTCAGCCATCTCAAGCTGGCCATCAAAGGCAAGGAATATGTGATCCAAACCGACGACGGCGAAGACGGCGGCTCGTTCGATCTGGTCGATTCCGCTCAACCCAAGCAGATGAACGTCGTCACGCGCAACGGCGACCAGGTCCCGGCCATCTACGAGTTGGCTGACGGCACCATGCGGGTCTGTTACGCCCTCAACGGCGCGGCGCGCCCGGCCGAATTCAAATCGGCCGAAGGCTCGGATCATGTGCTGACGGTCTATCACCGCCAGCAACCTTGAGGTCGAGCGGCCCATGAAACCGATCGTGTTCCTGGCGCTGGCGGCGGTGGTCCTGGCGGGTTGCGCTGCCGCTCCCCGCGCCGCCGCGGCCTCGAAGAAGATCGTGTTCGTCGCCGGCACACCGAGTCATGGACCGGCCCAACACGAGCATCGGGCCGGATGTCTGCTCCTCAGCCGCTGTATCAACGAGCTCCCCGGGATCACCTCGGTGGTCTATTCCAATGGCTGGCCGCGCGACCCCCACGCCTTCGATGGGGCGGATGCGATCGTGATTTACGCCGACGGCGGCGAGGGCCACCCCGCGATCCAGGACGATCATCTCCAAGTCCTCGGCGACCTGATGAAAAAAGGCGTCGGCCTCGGCTGCCTCCATTACGCCGTCGAGGTCCCGAAAGACCGGGGCGGCCGGGAGTTCCTCGATTGGATCGGCGGTTATTTCGAGACCTACTGGTCGGTCAACCCGACCTGGACGGCGGATTTCAAGACCCTGCCCCGCCACCCGGTTACGCGCGGCGTGCAGCCTTTCCAGATTTATGATGAGTGGTATTATCATATGCGGTTCCGCCCGGGGATGCAGGGCGTCACGCCGATCCTGACCGCCGTCCCGCCCGACCGCACACGCGGTCGCCCCGGGGTCAACGACGCGCATGGTGGTAATCCCGAGGTCCAAGCCCACCGGGGCGAACCGGAGCACACGATGTGGGTAGCCGTGCGGCCCGGCGGGGGGCGCGGATTCGGCTTTAGCGGGGGCCACTACCACAAAAACTGGGGCAACCCTGATTTCCGCAAGCTGGTCCTCAACGCGATCCTGTGGATCGCCAAAGTCGATGTGCCGGCGAATGGCGTCGAGTGCACGGTCACCGCCGAGGACCTGCGGCAGAACCTGGATCCCAAGGGCCGTTGAGATGGAGGGTGGCTGCAGGCCGGGGCGGTGCCCTGATTTCGGAGCGCGGCTCTGCGAGCCGCAGCACCGCAGCTTCAAGATCAAACGGTTGCGAGTTGCAGACTCGCGCTCCGATCGCGCGTTCGGACATGGCCCCGGCTGCAGGTCGCTGTTAGTGACCAAGAGTTTTATGCACGGTGAGATTCTGTTTCGGCTCGGCGTTGCGCTTTGCACCGGCGCCCTGATCGTTACGCACACGCCGGCCGCCCGGGCCCTGGACGCCGATGGGCGCAAGAAGATCGTACTCGTGGCCGGGCGGCCGAGTCATGGCAAAGGCGAACACGAATTCAACGCGGGCGTCCAATTGCTGGCCCGGTGCCTGAACCAGGTGCCGGGCATTGCCGCTCCGTTCTATCTCAACGGCTGGCCGAAGGATCCGCACGCCTTTGACGGCGCCGACAGCCTCGTGTTTTTCATGGATGGCGGCCCGGGCCATCCGATGATCCAGGACGATCATCTGCGGATCATCGGCGGCTTGATGCACAAGGGGGTTGGTCTGGCATGCCTGCACTATGCCGTCGAAGTCCCAAAGGACCATGGTGGACGCGAGTTCCTGGACTGGATCGGCGGTTACTACGAGGACCACTGGTCCACCAACCCACACTGGGAAGCCAAGTTCTCGCAACTGCCCGACCACCCGATCACGCGAGGGGTGGAACCGTTCGCCCTCCGTGACGAATGGTATTTCAACATCCGCTTTGGGCCGGACACAAACGGCATCACGCCGATCCTGGTGGCCAAACCATCGGACCAGACGCGCCTGGGCCAGAGCGCCTGGCCGCGCGGGCCTTACCCGCACATCGTCGCCGCCCGCGGCCGCGCCGAGGTGCTCGCCTGGGCCGTCGAGCGGCCCGACGGCGGCCGCGGCTTCGGCTTCACCGGCGGTCATTTCCACAATAATTGGGGCAACCCGAACTTTCGGAAGCTGGTCCTCAACGCCCTGCTTTGGACCGCCAGGATCGAGGTGCCCCCGGGCGGAGTCCAGTCCACGGTCGCCGACGACGAACTGAGACAGAACCTGGATCCGAAATGACCCCGGAGCGCCGGCCTCCGGCCCGGCGCAAACCTCCAATCCGGACCCGACTGCTGAATGCAATGTCCCCCAACCGCATCCAACTGATTATGCACATTAGACTCCTGTTCCAGTCCGCCCTCTGGCTCGGCGCCGCTTGCGTCGGCTTTCCCCTGGCCCGCGGCCTGGCGGCCGACCATGCCTACGGCCCGGACGCCGCCCGCCAAGCCCTCAAGAGTTTCACCGTCGCCCCCGGGCTCGCCGTCACCCTGTTCGCCTCCGAGCCGATGGTGCGCAACCCAACCGACATGGATATCGACGAGCGCGGCCGGGTTTGGATCACCGAAGGGGTGAATTACCGTTCGAGCTTCCAGAAGTGGGGCATCCTCCAACCGGCCGGCGATCGCATTATCGTGCTGGAAGACACCCGGGGAACCGGCGCGGCGGACAAGGAGACCGTGTTTTACCAGGACCCGAGCATCAACGCCGCCCTGGGCATCTGCGTGCTCGGCAACAAGGTGATTGTCTCGCGCTCCCCGGACGTCTTTGTGCTGACCGATACCGACGGGGACGGCAAGGCCGACAAGCGCGAATTGCTCTTCGCCGGCATCCGGGGCGTCGATCACGATCACGGCGTGCACGCCTTCGTTTTCGGTCCCGACGGCAAACTCTATTTCAACTATGGCAATGAGAGCCGCCAACTCGAAGTCCCGGTCGGCTCGCGCGAAATCCCGCTGCACGGCCCGGTGCCGGAGGTCGCGCTCAAACCGGCGGTCGATCTGGACGGCAACGTGGCCAACGCCAGCGGCCACCCCTATCGGATGGGCATGGTCTTTCGCTGCAACCCCGACGGGAGCAGCCTCGAAACCCTGGCCTGGAATTTCCGCAACGAGTACGAGATCTGCGTCGATTCCTTCGGCACCCTGTGGCAGTCGGACAACGACGACGACGGCAACCGCGGGGTCCGCATCAACTACGTGATGCCGTTCGGCAATTACGGCTATGTCGATGAGATGACCGGCGCCGGGTGGACGGCCAAACGCAGCAACATGGAAATCGATATCCCGCATCGCCACTGGCACCAGAACGATCCGGGCGTCATCCCGAACCTCCTGTTCACCGGCGCCGGCGCGCCCACCGGCATGATCCTCTACGAAGGCGACCTGCTGCCCCCGGTCTTCCGCAACCAAATGATCCATTGCGACGCCGGCCCGCGGGTCGTACGGGCCTACCCGGTGACTCCCGACGGCGCCGGCTACCAGGCGCGCATCGTGGACATCCTCAGCAGCACCGACACCTGGTTCCGGCCGTGCGACGTCTGCGCCGCCCCGGACGGCTCGATCTACGTCGCCGATTGGAACGACGCCGGCGTGGGCGGGCATTACATGGCTGACCAGAAACTGGAGACCATGACCGGCCGCATTTATCGCATCGCCCCGCAAGGCAACCAACCGTCGGTCCCGCGCCTGAATCTGAACTCAGCCGCCGGTTGTGTGGCCGCCCTCCAGTCGCCGAACCTCGCGACCCGCTACCTGGCCTGGACAACATTGCATGCAATGGGAGACCGCGCCGAGAAATCCTTGTTGAAATTGTGGCACGGCCAGAATCCGCGGATGCGTGCCCGGGCGCTGCAATTGCTGGCCCGCATCCCGGGCCAGGAACAGGTCTATATCGACGCCGCGCTGGCGGATGCGGACCCGGACATTCGCATCACCGGCTTGCGTATCGCGGTCGAGGAGAAACGCCACGTCATCCCGGCGGTGCAGGCCCTGGTCAAGGACCCGTCCCCGCAGGTCCGCCGCGAAAGCGCCATCGCACTGCGCCACAACTCCTCCCCGGAGGCCCCGCACCTCTGGGCGGAATTGGCGGCACAACATGATGGCAAGGACCGCTGGTACCTCGAGGCCCTCGGGATTGGCGCCGACAAGCAATGGGAGGCATTCCTCGATGCCTGGCTTGCCGATGTCGGCGGCAACTGGAACACCCCGGCCGGTCGCGACATCATCTGGCGGTCGCGCAGCAAAAAGACCCCGGAATTGTTGGTCAAAATCATCACCGACAAAAACACCCCGCCGACCGCACGCCCCCGCTACTTCCGCTCGCTGGATTTCATTACCGGCCCCGAGAAGGACGCCGCCCTGGTCCAATTGCTGACCAGCCAGTAACGGGAGTCGCCGATGTCTCCTGGCGTCGAGGCCAAACACGACCGGCCTTCCCGAGAACCGGACCGCGAGCTGTTCTCAACCCGCAGGGCGGCGGTGCCGAACGGACGGGTGAACCTCCCCGAGTCCCGGGCGGGCCGGATCCTCTGCGACATGAGACAACCTGCGGTCTCAGAGCGTCTGGTGAAGTATCCCGACACAGGTCCGGTTTCCACCGTCGCCGCTCCCCATGAACCCGGTAGCAGCGGACGTCAGTCCGCTCACTCTCCCCTCCGACCCAGTCCGAGCCGACTTACGTCGGCTGCTACAAGACGCTGTCGTGTTGGGTCCGCCTGGTTCAAGTTCGGTCCGCAGTTAATGGT
>JAGWYX010000349.1 GCA_018969165.1 Verrucomicrobiota bacterium | reverse complement strand
ACGCGCCGTATTTCCGATGGACCCCCGCCTTCGCCAAAGTTGTCCGCGCTCGACTGGATGATCTGGGCCTGCGCTGCTATTCCACCCACAACGGTTTTGAGTCCTTCACGGCCGGAGAGAAGTTGGCCCACGCGATCGAGCTGAACCAAATCCTGGGCACCCGTTACCTGGTGCTGGCCAGCGCTCCCGGAGGCACCTCGGGTGTCGAGGCCTGGAAACGGCTTTGCGACCGGCTTACCACCGCGGTCGAGGAACTCAAGCCGCACGGCTTGAGCGCCGGCTACCACAATCACCAGGCCGAATGGGCAAGATTGGAGGGCGGCCAGCGCATCCTCGAAGTCATCGCGGCCAACACCCCCGCGGAATTCGCGTTCCAGTTGGATGTCGGCACGTGCGAGGAGGCCGGGGCGGACCCGGTGGCGTGGGTCAAGGCCAATCCCGGCCGCATCAAAATGATGCATCTCAAGGATTGGGCGCCCGGGGGGAGCGCGGAAAACAAGGGCTACCGCGTTTTGTTCGGCGAGGGGATCACCCCGTGGAAAGAGCTTCTGGCGGCGGCCGAATCCGTGGGCGGCGCCGAGTATTATCTCATCGAGCAGGAAGGCAGCCGCTTCTCGGAACTCGAAACCGCAAAGCGCTGCCTGGACAATTGGAAGACCAGGTTCGGGAAAGCGGCCGCAAGTTAGAACTTGCGGCTACGGGCGGCACACTCCGCTCCGGCGAGTCAGCAAACTTCGGCAAAACCGGAGGATGCAGACAACGACAAAAAAGACGGCCAAAAATTGGCTGTAAGGCCCTAAAAATGCCTCTTTTCTTCCACATCCGCCTGACGAACAAACAGTTGTCTCGGCGACAGCAAAGGCCACCTCCGCCGCCCGCCAGCGCGCCAAACGCTCGCACGGCCGCAACGTCAGCAGGCGCTGAGGCTGCGCCTCGTTGGAACTCCAAACTTGCCACCGTCCCGCGACTCGGGCTTCATTGGCGCCGCCCTGAGCGGCGCTGTCGCACCTGAATCGTTAACATGCACGCTGAAATTCTAGCCCAGGCCAAGGCGCTCGGTTTTTCCGACCGCCAGATTGCCTACCTCACCGGTCAATCCGAAGCCGCGGTGCGCGCCGAACGCCGCCGGCTCGGCCTGGTCCCCAGTTACCGGCTGGTGGACACTTGCGCCGCCGAGTTCGAGGCCTACACCCCCTACTACTACTCGACCTACGACCGCGGCGACGACGAGATTCACCCCAGCGACCGCCGTAAGGTCATGATCCTCGGCGGCGGCCCCAACCGCATCGGCCAAGGCATCGAGTTCGATTACTGCTGCGTCCACGCCGCCTTTGCGCTCAAGGAAGAAGGCTTCGAAACCCTCATGCTCAACTCGAACCCCGAGACGGTCTCGACCGACTACGACACCAGCGACAAGTTGTTTTTCGAGCCGTTGACCCTCGAAGATGTCCTGCATATCTACGAACGGGAAAAATGCTGGGGCGCCATCGCCCAATTCGGCGGGCAGACGCCCCTGAACCTGGCCCTGGGCCTCCAGCAAAACGGGGTCAACATTATCGGCACCTCGCCCCAGAGCATCGAGGTCGCCGAAGACCGCAAACTCTTCGCGGCGATGCTCAATAAACTGAACATCCCGCAGCCGCCCAACGGCATCGCCACCAACGAAACCGAGGCCCTGGCCGCCGCGCGCGGCCTCGGCTACCCGGTCCTGGTGCGACCCTCCTTCGTCCTGGGCGGCCGCGCCATGCAGATCGTCTATGCCGACGCCGAATTGTCGCATTACATGCGCTTCGCCGTCGAGGCCTCGCCTGAACGCCCCGTGCTCATCGATAAATTCCTCGAAGACGCCATCGAGGTGGACGTCGATTGCATCGCCGACGTCGGCCAGTTTGCCGATCCGCGCCAGGGCAGCATCGTCATCGGCGGCATCCTCGAGCACATCGAGTTCGCCGGGGTGCATTCCGGCGACGCCGCGATGGTCCTGCCGCCACACACGCTGGCGCCGAAAGTCATCGAGACCATCCGCCGCTACACCCAGGAGATGACGCGCGAGCTGCGGGTCATCGGGCTGATGAACGTCCAATACGCCGTCAAGGGCGACACGGTCTATGTGCTCGAAGTCAACCCGCGGGCGTCGCGCACCGTGCCGTTCGTGAGCAAGGCGATCGGCGTGCCCCTGGCCAAGCTGGCCGCCAAGGTCATGGCCGGCCGCACGCTGGCCGAACTGGGCTTCACCCGCGAACTCACGCCCCGCTACTGGGCGGTCAAGGAATCGGTCTTTCCCTTCAACCGGTTCCAGGGCCAGGACATCCTGCTCTCGCCCGAGATGCGCTCGACCGGTGAGGTCATGGGGTTGGACGCCGACCTGGGCATCGCTTACGCCAAATCGCAGATCGCCGCCGGCGGTCCGCTGCCGATGAGCGGCCGCGTGTTCATCAGCGTCAGCGACGCCCATAAAAAAGACATCGTCCCCGTGGCCAGGCGCTTCGCCGAACTGGGCTTCGAGCTGGTCTCCACCAGCGGGACCGCGACGGTCCTCGAACAGGCCGGCCTGAAGGTGCAACGGATTTTCAAATTGACCGAGGGCCGCCCCAACACGATCGACCTGCTGAAGAACCGTGAAATCCACCTGGTCATCAACACCCCCTCCGGCCAGGTCCCGCGCGCCGACGAAGTCAAAATCCGCACCACGGCGGTTTACACCGGCACCCCGATCATGACGACCCTGGGCGGAGCGAAAGCAGCGGCGCTGGGCATCGCCGCGCTCAAGAAGAGCGGCTACGGCGTTAAGACGCTGCAAGAGTATCACTAATGAGGCGCAGCCTCAGACCTCATTCCGGCTCCGTCCGTGTATTTTCGGTTTTCGTCTTCCACCTCTCTCTGCTCTGTGCGCGCCTCGCTTATAGATTCCTTGAAGCCCCAAACGCAGCAAAGAGAAGGGGGACCAAAACGTGATCTGGCCGCACAGACTTCTCGGGTTCAAGGAATCTAGTCGCTCGCTCCGCCAATCGAACGCCACCAGGATCTCGCCGGCCTGGATCATGGCGACAATGGCCGCCGGCCGCGCGGTCGTCGTCGCTGCCTCCGCCAAGGGTTCGGGGCAGGAATAGCGAGGCGGGCCAACTCGCTCGCGCCTGGCGCAGGCCCAAACCTGATGCTGGTCATTGCGGTTCAGCGCGGCGATCAGCGACTCGTCATCCAGGATCGTGTTCGCCGGCGCCAGAGCCGATGATGTCCATCCCGCAGTGCTCGTCACCCATCAATTATTTGTGGAACCCTGGCGCCACGGTTCTCCGAGCCGACTCAGGAACCGGGCTTTATTGACCGCCCACCACCGCTCCCAAGCGGCGGCATCAGCTTCAGAGATATCCTGACGCGTGAGGGTTTGGAGCAGGTAAAAGGCTCGCCGGCGCACCAGTCGGTTGGGGTCTCGGAGCAACGGCAGTGTCAAGTCCACGGCTTGGGCATCCCCGCTGCGTCGCAGGATGGCCAATCCCACCAGGCGCGCTTCAGCCAGGTGATTCTTCAGGAGCGCGGCAGCTTCGATCGAAGGCAGCGCCGGCGGACTCCTTTCTGGTGCAGGAGCAGTTGACTTTGCGCTCTCCTGCCGCCTGAGGAGATCGAGCGCCATCGTCACCGTGTTGATGCGGGAGCTGCCGAGCAATCGCAATAACTCCGCTTTGGGCACGCTCGCTCCCTTCATACGCGAGAGGACGAACAACGCGCACGACTGCACGTCGGCGTCAGTATCCTCCAACAGGTCGAGATAGGCTGGCTGGTGGTCTAACAGGTCGTGGCTGGCCAAACACGAGCTGGCCTCGAACCGGATCCGTCGATGCGGATCGTGGAACAGCGCCAGGAGCGGTTCTCGGAATTGCGGTTCCCAGTGATTCCGGGCCGCGTCAATTGCGCGTAGCCGCACTTCCGGCACCGGGTCTTTGAGCAGCTCAAGCACCGGTTGGAGCAGGCGTGGGTCCTGGATTTGCCAGGGAGTGGCGGGTGATTGGGCAGAGGGTCGAGAGGACGCCGGTCGGAGGGTTTCCGGGTTGTGCAGGGCGGCCAGGCCGGCGCAAGCACTGATACGTTCACACCGGTTGGTGCTGGCACAGCCGGTCAGAAGAACCGGTAAGGCGTTCGTGCCGAAGCCTGCGAGCAACATGGCTGCCGCAAGGCCGCCTGGATCGGCAAGCGCCACCGCCGCCATCGGGATGACAGGCTGAAATTCCAAATCGCGCATCTCGGACGGTTGGAAGGTCCACACCTGCTTCGTTAGATGCCAATTCGCTCCTTTGAGCGGCGGCAGGGACCGGACGCACTGAGGGATTTGCTCGCCGGAAACCTGCAGGCATTCGACCAGTTCATCTGGATATGCATTTCGGTCTTGATCCAACGGGTCCGGAGGTGCTGGCGGCAGGCCTTCTCGAGCGATGGATTGGAGATCGGTGGCCGACCATTCAGCCGGAGGCCTGGGCCCCAGCGGATCAAGGGAATAGAGCAAGACAGCAAGCGCCAGGCTGCGCGTGTTCCACGTACTGAGTTCCCTGTTCGCCCCTCGCCTCCCGCGCTCACGCTCCCACTCCGACACCCGCCAATCCAACCTCTCCCGCGCCTTGTGGAAAATGAAACCGTCGGCCAACGGTTCCTGGGACAGGATATACAGTGAAACCTCTGAGGCTTTCCCGTTCACGGCCGAAATGCGGAGCGGGTAAATACAGCGCGGCGTCTCAAAGCTGATCAAGATTGGATGCAATTCACCCTCGGCAAGCCGATGGCCAACGATGTCGCGCGCGGAAGGTAGTGATTGGGATTTCCTTGCACGGACCGCGAGGTCGGATTGGAAGGCAACGGGCTCGTTCAAATGGATTTTTGCGGCCACGAAGTACCAACCCTTGCGGCTGTATTCCTGGAGGATCTGACTCTTCCCCTGCGGAACGAAATAGCCGTGAGCCCGGAGCCAGCGTTCCAGGCTGCCGGGCTCTTGGGAGGAAAGGACCGCCACTTCGTAGGCTCCGACGGTTTTGACGGTGATTACTTTGACGCTTCTGCTTTGGTCAGAAGCGCCAGCCGATTCGATCAAGCCGCGGGCCACGAAATGCGCCGCTTCAACCTGGGTCAGTCGGCTGAGTTCATAGAACGGTTGCATCGAACCGAGCCGGACCGTGGGGCGCGCAGGCACCGGGATCAGCCAACCAAACTCCGCCGCCGGCCCTTGGTATTTGACCTGGAGCAGCAAGTCCTCGCGCCCGTGCGCAAATACGATGATCGCCTTCTGGTTCGGCTC
>JAGWYX010000348.1 GCA_018969165.1 Verrucomicrobiota bacterium | reverse complement strand
ACGTGCATGGAATTGATATCCACGTCCGAGTAAACCGCCACCGTCCGGATGTTCAATTCCTTGCAGGCGCGGATGATCCGCACGGCGATTTCCCCTCGGTTGGCGACCAGGATTTTCTCGAACATCGGGCGCTGAAGCAGTTTTGGATTTGAGGCAGTGACGTCGAGGCGGAGCGGGTCTCGACGGACCAGGGTGGGGGGCTAGGTCGGTCGGATCTTGAACAAGACCTGGCCGAACTCGACCGGCTTGGCGTTCTCGACCATGACCTGGGTGACGATGCCTTTGACCTCGGCTTTGATCTCATTCATCACCTTCATGGCCTCGATAATGCAAACGACGGTGTCGGGATTGACTTCCGAGCCGATCTCGACGTAGTTGACCGACTCAGGGGAGGGGGCGCGGTAGAAGGTGCCGACCATCGGCGACTTGATGTCCAGCTCGCTCAGAGCCGGTTTGGGGGACGGAGGGGCCGAGGTAGCAGGGGCCGGAAGGGCGCCCGGCGGGAGGGGCGCGGCGATGATCTGGGGCTCGTCGGGCGCGGCGATAGAGCCGCCGTTTGAGCCCCGCCGCAGCCGGATTTTGAAGTCCTGTCGTTCCAGTTCAAACTCCGAGATGGCGTTTTTGCGCATCAAATCGATGATAGCTTTGATGTCTTTCAGGTCCACAATCGTTCGAGTCTCGAAGGTCCGGCGGAAACGACCGGCTGTTTCGGCTTGGTCTTGTCAGCAAAAGAGCAGCCGTCGATTCCAGACACTGCTCGGTTCCCGGTCAAATGTTGGAGCGCAGGGTAAGGGCTGGATTCGAGGGCGTCAAGCACAGACTCGAATTGGCAACGATGGGCGGAATTGAGTTAAAAACGGTGCAAACCGGGGAGCTTCAGCGTTCATTTTTTTGCAATTAACGATACAGCCGCTTCGATAGCTAAAAGATAGGAGAGCGGACCGAAGCCGACGATTTGCCCGCAGCAGACGGGGGCAATCAGTGATTGGTGCCGGAATTTCTCGCGGGCATGGATGTTGGACAAGTGCACTTCGATGGTCGGCAACCCACTGGCCGCCACGGCATCCCGAATGGCGATGCTGGTATGGGTGTAAGCAGCCGCATTGAGCACCAGCACATCAAAGCGTTCCCGAGCTTGCTGAATCCAGGTCACCAACTCGCCTTCGAGATTGGATTGGCGGAACTCGACTTGGGCCTCGAGCATAGCGGCGCGCTCGGTCACCGACTTTTCGATCTGGGCCAGCGTGGTTTGGCCGTAGATATCCGGCTCGCGGGTACCCAGCAGATTCAGGTTGGGTCCGTTCAGGAAGATGATCTTCATCTCAAATCACGGTCAGCAAGGGTTCTTGAGCGATAGGATGGTAGAAGCAACGCCAGAAGTTGACGTCAGGAATGCAAGTTTCACGGTTCAAGGACTGTAGCCGCCCGGGTTGAGGTTGTCGATTTGATTCTCGAAGGCGCAGCGCCGAAGCTGCATTCCCAAAACGGTGAGGGCTGTCCAGGCCGACGCCGGGATGTAGAGGCTGAACTCGACGAGCGCCTGGAGGCTCCAGCCCAACAGACCGAGCCAAACCGCGAAGTGGAACCAATCGAAGCTGCGCCGGTTGTGACGATAAAGGTGGATCAGCGAAGCGATCCAGAACCCGGAATACACCAGGAAACCCGGGATGCCCGAGTCGCAGGCTTGTTCGAGGTAATCGTTGTGCGTCAAGTGGGCCATCTCCGCCCCCGGTGGTTTGATGGCGCGGTAAGCGACCGAGAAGGTGCCAGGTCCAGTGCCCAGCCAGGGGTGATGGCCGGTGACCGTGAGCGCCGCACGCCAGTAGTCGAACCGAGCGACCACGCTGGTGGCGCCGCGCTCGAAGTAGCCGGCGTAGCGCAGGACGAAGCCGGTGATGCCGAAGACCAGTGCGGCGGCGATCAAGCCGGTTTTCAGCCGGCGACCCAGCGGCAGTTGCCAGACGCAAAGCCACACCAGGACCAAGGCGACCAACCAACCGGCTTTGGACCCCGACCACACCAGGCAGGCCAAGCCGCTGTAAGCGAACAAACCGACCGTCACGCCTCGCCATCGGAAGCTCCAGCGTTGGCACGAGCGCCAGAGCAGGGTGACCAGCGGAGGCAACAATAGCAGGATCACGGCCGCCAGCGCGTTTGGATAGACCAAGGTGGAGAAAATCCGATTGCTGGCGATGCGTTTGAGATACTCCGGCGGGAGCTTCCGCCAGTTGGGGAGCTCGTAAAAGAGCTTCCGGGTCGCATCAAGGCCACCGTAGTGCTGGTCGAACCCGAGCCAGAGGACGAGCAGGAACCCGACGAGCAGAGCGCCCCAAAACCGTCTCGAGGCCGGACGCGGCAAGACGAGCAAGCCGAGGTAAAAGCAGAAGATGCAGGCGGCAAAGTGTTTGAGTGTCACGCCGGTAAGGCGCGCATCGATAGTCTGGCTGGCAGCCACCAGTTGCCAACCCAACCACGCCAAGGGCAACCAGGCAAACCACGGCAGGCGCTTCGGGCAGGACCAGCCGGCGATGATGGCCCCGATCGCCAAGAGCGCGATCACGGCGTAGCCCCACGAAATCGGCCACGAAATCGCGATGAATTCGGCGAGGTTGGCCGGAGGCGGCACCAGCCAGTCGAACACGACCGGATCGCCGAACTTGAGTAAGGCCAGTCCCAGCCAGGCCCCGGTGAGGCCCGTCAGCAGTTCCGGCCACGGTCGGTGAGGTGGTGACGCGGGTGAGGGATAGCGGGCCATTGCGAGCCGGCTCACAGTCTAAGCTGCAGCAGACCGACTTCGAGGGTAAGGCCTTCCTGGACATTGGACCCCAGCAGGCGCTGGGTCCGCTCCCAGGTGCGCAGGTTTTCCAAAGCCGCGTCCGGCGTGAGGCGGCGCCCGAGAGCCTGCGCCGGGCCGAAGAGGTTCGGCAAGGCCGAAAACTCAGCCTCCAAGCCCAGGCTGGCCAGCCACACGTCGCGCAGCCAGGCATGCAGTCCAGCCAGTAAATCGGTTCGCTGGCGGCGGTATTCGGCCTCGACGGCCGCGTCGAGTTCTTCCTCCCACTTTTCGCGGAGCGAGGGGTCGGGTTCTTCATAGCGAGCCAGGGGCGAACTGGCCAGCAGCGCCGCTTGAATTTGCTCCTTTACCTCGACGAGTTTGGCTTGGAGGGTTCCGAGCAACTGGTAGCGCCACCATACTCCGCCCTGCCCCGCCGCCGCCCGGTCACTGAAATCCTGCAACCACCCGACGGCTGGGGCATCAATCCCACGTTCCGCACCCGTCGAGAAGTTCAGGCGCAGGCAACGGGAGCGGATGGTTTCGAGAATCTGGTCCGGTTCCACCGAGAGGAGCAGCAACAGCGAGCGATCAGGTGGTTCCTCCAGCGTTTTCAGGAAGGCGTTGGCGGCCTGGTTGTTCAACCGATCGGCCGCCACGATCACGCCCACTTTGTATGCCGCCACGGTGGGCTTCAAGTGGACCGCCTGCAGGAGCTCGCGGATTTGCTCGATAATGATGACGCGGGATTTGGATTCGGGTCGAACCCAGCGCACGTCCGGGTGATTGTCCGCCTGGATGCTCCGGCAGCTCGAGCAGGCGTCGCAACAGTCCAACGCCAACCCGGTGGCCCCGCCGGCGGGCGGCTTTTGGCAGTTCAGGGTCTTGGCCAGGGTCCGCGCCATGGTCTCCAGACCGCCGGCGGTCCCGCCGCAAAAGAGGTAGGCGTGGCCGAGCCGGCCGCGTTCCAGATTCCGGCGCAGCATCTGGAGGCCCGGCGAGGGATCTTGGAAGTCAGCAAAAGCCATTGCCGGCTCTTGATACCACAGCGCCGGCGGGCAACCAAGTGTTTCCGGCAGCTTGCAGGAGAGTAATCAAGTCCCCGGATTCTGCGCCTGACTATCCGCCCGCAGCAAGGTCTCGGCCAGCCGAAGGGCGGCGTCGGTTTGACCGCCGAGCATCCGCGCCAGCTCGCGCACGCGCTCCTTGCCGGAGAGCAAGCGGATGTCGGTCGTGGTCCGACCGCCAGCCACTTGTTTGGTGACCACGTAATGGGCCGTGGCTCGCGCCGCCACCGGCGCCAGGTGAGTGACGCAAAGCACCTGCCGTTGCCGGCCAAGCTGCCGCATTTTCTCGCCCACCGCGTGCGCGGTCTCGCCGCCGACATTGGCGTCCACCTCATCGAAGATCAATACCGGCACTTCGTCCTCGGCGGCCAGGACGGTTTTGAGGGCCAACATCACGCGTGCCAACTCGCCCGACGAGGCGATGGCGCGCAGCGGTTTGGCCGGCTCACCCGGGTTGGGGGCAAACTGGAACTCGACGCGGTCCAGGCCGGAGGGTGACAGGAAAGCCGGGCGAGACAGGCTCGCGGCATCCGTTTCGAGCGCCACGTTGAACCGGCTTTGCTTGAAGCCGAGGTCGGCGAGTTGCGGGTTGGCGGCCTTGGCGAGCTGCGGGAGCAACTGGTGCCGGCGGTCGGACAGCGCGGCGCCGGCACGGGACAGTTCCGCGTCCAGGCCGCGGAGGCCGGCGTTGATACGTTCCAATTCGGCGTCGCGCTGTTCGAGCTGGGCGAGTTGCCGGCGGGCGGTGTCGCCAAACTCGAGCACTTCAGCGAGGGTGCCGCCGTATTTACGTTTGAGCGACTGGATGACGTTGAGCCGCTCCTCCAGGGCCTGGAGCCGACCGGGATCCAGATCGATACGGTCGAGGTAATGCGACAGATCGCTCTGCAAGTCGTGAAGGGCCGCCACCGCCTGCTCGTGCAGCGAGAGGACGCAGCGGGCCTCCGGGTCGAGTCGCTGCAATTCCTGCAGCATCCGCCCGAGGGCGCCGACCCGCAGCGTGAGGGCGTCCTCGTTTTCGCTGAGCAAGCCCAGGGCGGTCTGGCCGAGTTCGAGCAATTTGGCGGCGTTGCTGGCGCGGCGGTAATCGGGTTCGAGTTGCGTTTCCTCGTCGGGGTGGAGTTTCGCGTCGGCGATCTCGCGCACCTGGTGCCGCAGCAGGTCAAGCTGCTGGGCATAGGTCTTTTCATCCACCACCAACGCAGTCTTTTCCCGTTCCAGCGCGGTCCGGCGGCGGAGCAACACGGCAAACTCGCCTCGCGCCTGGTCGAGGTCCCCGAAGGCGTCGAGGATGGCCAATTGCCGGGCCGGATCCAGGAGGGATTGGTGATCGTGGGGGCCGTGAATATCGACCAGCCCTTGGCCGAGAGCGGCCAGGATGTTGAGGGTGGTTGGCGAGCCGTTGACGAACTGGCGATTGCTACCGTTGCCGGCGAAGACCCGTTTGACCACCAGCAACT
>JAGWYX010000347.1 GCA_018969165.1 Verrucomicrobiota bacterium | reverse complement strand
ATGTCCTGCGGCGGTTCGATGGAAAACACCGTGGCCCCCATCAGCGCGCCTTCGACGATGAACGCGCGATAGAACCGTGCGTAGCGGTCCTCGTCCGTCGCCAGGTCGGCCTCGACGCCGAAGACCCCGGGCCGGATGAAATAGGACTCGCCCTTGGTCCACCACCACCATTGCGGTTCCATGCCCCAGTGATCGCAATCGCCGGCGAGCCACAAGCCCCAGGCCGCCGTTTGCGCCAGGTAATAGGAGGGCGGGATGCACTCGTTTTGCGGCAGGAAATACTCGTGGTAAGTGCGCAGCAACTCGCGGAACGGGCCGGACAATTGGTCACACCCCAGGTGCGCGAGGTCGGTCTGGACCTGCAACGAAAGATGCTTGCCGTACCGGCCGCACAGCTTGAGCACGTCGGCCAGGTACCGCAGGTTGGCCGGAATGGCCAGGTCCAGGTCGCCGCCGAACCGGGTATAGTAGCCGCAGCGCCATTCGACGACCTGGATGGCTTTGATGCAGGGATATTCCTTGAGCAACGCCTCGACCGCCCACAGGGGCGTCGTCCACTCGGCCTCGTCGCCAGCCACCTGGAGGATGACGGGAATATGATGCGGTTGGACCACGCCCAGCATGCGCCGCCAACCAGCCAGGCGCTCGTGGAGGTCAAGGGCCGGCGGGTCCATCGTCACCGCGCAGTAAGGCCTGAGATCGGCCGGCAAATGCGCCCAACAGGCCACCGTGCGTTCCCCGCTCCCCGGTCCGTAGAGAATAATCAGCGGATGTTCGCGCGAAATGCGCAACTCGGGCGGCTTGCATCCCGGTGGTGTCGACCACACCTGACCGACCGCGAAGTGGAACAGGAGAGAGCACAGGAGGGCTCGCACGAGCGCCGCCCTGGCCCACGGCCAACGGAGGCGCCGCGCCGGCTCCGAGCCTCTGGCCGCGCGGGCCACCCGCTGACGGGCGGCCCCGCCAGCGTCGGTTTCGGGTTCCTGCACAGTCATAGCGGTGTCGGCACGCAAGCGCAACGGGTTGGATCATCCGAGGGTGAAAACATTCCGTCCGCAAGTCAAATTTCAGACCGCCCACGCGTGGCGTCGAATCCGCACCCGGTGCCGAGCGAAGGGATTCGAAATGTGGCGGAAAAAATGTTTGTAAATCTCTAATGCACTGTGCTTTACAGCGTTGCGAGCACCGCCCGAGACCACTTCAATGCACGGTTCCGCACCAAGGCGGACGATGGTGGTTGCCAAGTGTTGCCAAATTCGTGCTGTCGAACTCATCTGCACCTCAGATCCAGTTTTCATATATCCCCAGCAAAACCCTATCCGGCCATTTGGCGGGGACGTCGCGGTGGCCGTGAGCGCCTTTGAATTCTACCAGTTCGAAAAACATGGCCAGCCAATATCGATCACCATCGAAATCGAAACCAAAACGGTACAATTCGGCACACGGCAGCCCTGTGCACTCACTTTGACTCAAATGTCAAATGTCGAGACCTGACCCCGGGGCGGCAGGCCGTCCCGGTTCCACTGCTTCACCACATTGTCGTCTCGCGGGTCCCACGTCCCCTTCAACGTCGGACTCTCAATGTGCCCATCGCAAAACACCAGCGAATCTGCGCCGCCGGCCCGAAATCTGGCCAGCGCCAAACGCGCCAGGGACGCGGTAAGCGTGATGAAGTTACCGGTCCCGTGGGGCGGGAACCTGCGGCGCCGATGGCGCCGGTGCGACCGCATGCCATTGATCGACGGCCGGAGCGAGCAGGACCGTGCGTGAGCCGTCCAGCCAGAACACCTCCGCCTGGCTCACTTCCCGGTCCGCCCCCAGCCCGAAGTGCGCCGTGGCGGCATGTTGCGAACGGTAGGCATCACCGGTGACCAGCCATCGGGTCTGGGCGCCGCGCGCCGTTTCCACTCGCACCCGGGCGCCGACCCACGGGCGAGCCGCCGAGTCGAACCGGAAACCGATCCAGTGCCCCGCATCCGGAGTGACGTTGTGGAAGATCCGCAATCGCCGTCGTCGCTCCGGCCACGACCCAAACGAGGTGACGATCAGGTCCGGCCGGCCATCGCCGTCCAAGTCGTCGCTCACCAGGTTCTGCGAGTCCTCCGGCAGGGCCACCCCGAGAAGGAAGGCGGCCTCGGCAAAGGCATTCCCGCCCAGGTTCAGAAAGAAGGCGTTGTTCTGCCAGCCACCGTAGGAGGCCTGCCTGGCCAGGCGCCGCGCCGCGGCCGAAGCGAAGTAGGCCGCCGCGACCGGGTTGTTGCTCGAATTCGCCACGAACAGATCGTGCCGCCAGAATTGCCGCTCGTAATCCTGCACGCCAGGGCGCGTCTCGTGCCCGTTGGCGATCGCGACATCCAGGTCCCCATCATTGTCAAAGTCCACCAGCGACACGCTCCAGGACCAGCCGGCGTGGGCCAGTTGGTCCGCGAACGGCGCCAGGCGCAGTCCCTGCGGTGTGCCCAGGAACAGCCGATTGCCATACGTCATCGCCGTGCGCGCCGTGGCGTAACCCGGGAATCCCGGGCGCCTCAAGCCCAGCGCATCCAGCCGGCTCGCCGTTGGCGAATCCATCCCCAGCACGAACAGATCCACGCGGCCGTCGCCATCCAGGTCCGCCAAGGCGTGGGACATCCCGAACAAGTGACGGGCCTGGCCCAGCCCGGCAGTCACGTCCGTGAACCGCCCGCGGCCGTCACCCAGAAACACATCGACGCCCGCAAAATCGCTGACGTTGACCAGATCGAGATGGCCGTCGCCGTTCAGATCGACGAACGAGGCGCTGTAAGTGCGCCGGCAGCGTTTCGCTCCCAGCCCCGCGGCCACGGTGATGTCGCTGAATCCGCCATGGCCGTCGTTGCGCAGGAGATACGCCGGGAAACCGTCGGCGGCGTCAAAATAGGGGGTTGGGAACTGGCCGCCCTGATACGGCAGCTTGTATTGCGCCAGCCAGAGATCGATCCGGCCGTCGCCGTCGATGTCGCCGGCGGTGATGACCTGAGGGTGTTTGAGTTTCACCGGCGCGCGCCAAACCAGGCGCCCGCCACCCGGGAACCGGCCGTGGCCATCGTTCTCGAACAATGTCAGCCCCTCCGCGCTGGCCACCAGCAGGTCCGGTCGGCCGTCGCCCGTCAGGTCGATCAACAGCGCCGCGAGCACGGGCGCGGCCGGCAGCGCGGCCAGTGCCTCCGCACGCCAGGTGCCGCCGTCGCGGCGGAAGACGGTGTTGGCGCCGACCAGCACGATTTCCGACCGGCCGTCGCCATCCAGATCGCTCAACAGCAACGGATCGACGAACGCCGAATCAGGCGGCGGGATCAAATCCGCCCTGAAGCTCTCGGTAAACAGGGGCGGCCCGGTCCGCGTCAGCAGTTCGAGCCGGTGGGTGGCCACGGTCGCTGGCGCCGGAGGAACTCCGGCGGCACGCGCGGACTTCCACGTGACCTCGAGGTCTCCACGAATCATGGCGCGGATGCCGCGACCTTGGTTCACCAGTTGCGCCGACACCTCGATCACCGAGCGTGCCGGACGCGTCGCCGCGGCGGGAGTGAACCGGGTCTCGCGCCAGCCTGTCCGGCCGAGCCGCCAGCCTTGGGCGCGCCACGCAGCCAGCTTCTCGCGCCACGCGCTTGGCGTGAAACGTTCTGCCCCCGCGGCGTTGCCGGCGCTGAATGCGGTTTGGTGGATGCTATGCTTGAGCACCCGCGTGGCGGCGGCCGGGCCGAGGCGCAATTCCTCGAAGTCAAACTCGGCCAGCGCGGCCAGCGGTTCCGGCGCGCGGTTCAGGGCTTCCCACAGGTTCAGGAATACGTCCTCGTGGCGTTCGGCGTCCAGCTCCTCAGCCCACACCGTCCGGTCGGCCCCTTGTTCCCGTGCTTCGAGCGCCAACAGCGCGCGGGCCTCGGCCTGGATGGCCGCATCGCCAGGCGCCCCCTCGAGCGGCGGCGCGGTCGCGGACCGGTGCTCGCGCCAACGCCAGGTGGCCAGCAGGCAGGCGAGCAGCAGCAGGAGTGCGGCCAGGCGCCAATAGCGCGAACGGGGCATGTCGCCTGCAATTCTGGCCCAGGCCAACCGCATTGTGAATCCCGGAATTCGCGTCCTGGCATTTGCGGATATCCCCTCCCGCGCGCGGCGTTTCGAAGTTCCTTCGGACCTTTCGGCCGCTGGAATTCGGCCCGTGTTCTCCTGCGGCTCCGCTATTGCGCCATTTCGAGCTTTATCCGAAATTAGCCGCGTGCGTCCCCGTTCCGCCAGCGTCGCGCTGCTCCTGGGGTTGGCGTGCTACAGCGTAGGTTGTTCGCGCCAACCCACCGCGGGCGGGACCGGGTCGGGCAGTCCGCCGGTCGCGCTGCTTTCCGACAATCCCGCGGACGAAAGCGTGCTGTTCCCGCAAATCGGCGGCGTGGCCGGCTATGCCGGTTCCGCGAGCTGCCAGGAGTGCCACCCGAAGCAGTACGACACCTGGCACCGGAGCTACCACCGCACGATGACGCAATTGCCCACCCCGGAAGCGGTGCAGGCGGACTTCAACCGGGTCGTGCTCACCAACGGCACGGCCCGCTTCATCCTCAGCCGCACCAACCGCCAGTTCTGGATTCACATGGAGAGCACCGTGCCGGCAACGCCGGATCGTCCGGCCCCCGAGCCGGTGGATGTGCCGCTGGGACTGGTGACCGGTTCGCATCACATGCAGGTCTTCTGGCTGGCCAACGGCATGGGCAACTGCCAGATCGGGTTCCCGTTCACCTGGCTCATTCCCGAGCATCGCTGGGTGCCGCGCAACGCAACCTTCCTGCGCCCGCCGACCGTCGAGTTGCGGCCTGAAACCTGGAACCTGGTGTGCGCTCGCTGTCACGCCACGGCCACGCAACCGGGCCTGGACCGGGCGGTCCCGGCCTGGCACACCCAGGTCGAGGAACCGGGGATCGCCTGCGAGGCCTGTCACGGCCCGGGCCAGCGCCATGTCGCGCTGGAACGTCAATTGAAGCCACACCCCGGCCAGGCAGCTCCGAACCCGCGTACCGCGGCCCTCAACGGCGCATCCGGCGCAGGGACGTCCCTTGAAGCCCCGGCTCACTCCCCTCAACCCGCAAACCTGTGGATCGTCCACCCGGAAAAAATCTCGCCCGTGCGCGCCTCGCAGATTTGCGGTTTTTGCCACTCGATGAAGTGGTGGGACAGCAAGGAAGGATGGCCGGAACGCGGTTTTAGTTTTCACCCGGGCGACGACCTGGACGCCACCACCCCGGTCATGCGCCCCACGCAACTGGATCAGCAGCCCTGGCTCAAATCGGCCCTCGACCGGAACCCG
>JAGWYX010000346.1 GCA_018969165.1 Verrucomicrobiota bacterium | reverse complement strand
ACTTCATCTGCAAGAGGTCCGGTCGCAAGGTCAGGGCCTTCTCCCAACTGTCGGCCTTGTTGAAGGTCTGAGGGAAAGCGACCAGGTTCTCATTCGGCTCGATGTTCAGATTCTGCCACTGGCCGTAATTGTCGCTCAACAGCGTCTTGAGCGAATTCTCCTGCATCCGCCAGGTCTGCTGGGCGACCAACAAGGCCGCCTGGGCCGTCGCCGCCTGGGACTCGGCTTGTTTCTCGTCCAAAGGAGCCATCGCGCCGACCTCGACCCGTTTCTTGTTTTCGGCCAGCAACTGGTCGGCTAGCTCCAGCGCCTTTTGCTGCACGCGAATGCTTTCGCGGGCGAAGATGAGGTTGTAGTAGGCCTGCTCCACCAGGGTTACCGAGGTCATGACCTGCTGGCGCAAGGCTTGCTCGGAGACCTTCAGTTGCTTTTTGGCCAATGCAATCTGGAGCCGCGTGGGGTCGATCCAGAAGTTCTTCAGCAACGGCTGTGAGAGCGAAACCGACGCCCCGCCGCTGTAGTTGACCCCCGCCGCCCCGGCGGGCAAGGTCTGAAAGGGAGTGTTGGCGAAGTTGCCGTTGACGCTGTAAGTCAGCCCCGACGGCAACAGTCCGTTCAGACCGGAGCTGAAGACCTCGGGTTTGCTCACCGATCCCGGAATGAAGGTGCCGATCGCCGTGAGGAACAACGGTGCCTGCACGGTGGTCCGGCTGGTTCCGCTAAACGTAAAATTCGGATCATAGCCCGCATACGAGATGCTGACATTGAAGTCGGCAATCTCCGGGGCATACCGCTGAATCTTGATGTCCAGGTTGTGCTCCAAGGCCACCTGGATGCAGTCTTCCAACGACATCACCTTGGTCGGTAGCACGGCCGTCTGCGCGGTCCCCCGCCCGGTCAACAGCAATGGCGCGACCGCCCACACCAAGACACTTCGACTCAGTCGAAAAACAGGATTCATAATCGTTATTCTTCCGTCACCGTCAAAACGAGAGCCACCCACGGTGCCCGCTGGCCGATCCGAACCATCTCCAGCGCCGCTCAGATTGCCAACCGTCCGTCGCGGTGACAACCAATTTCCATCACCCTGTCCGCGGCCCGCGCGCCCCGAAAATGGACGCGACTGCGCTATGCCCCATTCACCCATCTCACCCCTTGTCAGACACCGTGATCGGTGGTCCGGTTTCATCTTTCTCCCAGGTCGGCTCCGGGTGCTTCGAGGCTTGCGGAACCTCGTGGCTCCCTAAAACGAGCCTGTGTCGGCCTTGACCTAAGGCAAATCTCGTGCCAATGGCCGTCGTGCTCGCGTGTCCCACAACCGCCGCTTCCCGCAACCCCAGCCAAGCCGTGGCCGGGCCCGAACCGTGTTCACTTCTGGAACGCGACCGTCCCGGAATCGGGAATATTGGCGGGACGTTTGCATGAACCGATGTTCGGTAGAGCGACGGCCTCCGGCCGTGCCGCTGGCGGATTTGACGACGGCGCGCCGCGGCAGCGTTGCCCTGCCGGTGTGGTTCAGGGGTTCAATGCGCGAAATACTTAGGGGAATTTTCACCGCGAGGCACGCCGCAGACGGTCGGCAATGGCGGCCCATTCCGGTTCCGGTGGCAGAGCTTCCACCACGATCAACGCCACTCCCTGCTCGTCGCACCGGTGTAATTCGGCGTAGATCGCCCGCGCAAACGCCTCCGCGTCGCGCGGAATCACGCTCACGCGGTCCGCCTCCAGCCCCGCGGGAATCCGCGTGTGGGCGATGATGCGGATGGATGCCAGCGGCAGCCCGCTGGCGGCCAGACGTGCGTTCAGCTCGGTCTCATCCCGCCACGGCCAGACCGTCAACCTGGCTTTGGGCGAGTAATGTTTGGTCAACAAACCCGGGCTGCGCAACGGTCCCTCCGTCGCTGCCACTTCGGTCTGCAATGCGCCGCTCACCGCCAGCAGCGATTCGGCGTGGATCATCCCCGGGCGCAAGATGCGCGGCGGCGTCACCGTCAAATCCAGCACGGTGGATTCGATCCCCACCAGCGACTGCCCACCATCCACAATGAGCCGGATCTTTCCGCCCAGGCCGCGGCGGACATGCTCCGCGCTCGTCGGAGAAATACGGCTGGAAAGATTTGCGCTGGGCGCCGCCAGCGGAAAACCACAGGCCCGGATCACCGCCCGAATCAACGGGTGCAGCGGCCAGCGCACGCCCACCGTTTCTCCGCCCGCGGTGACCACTGCCGGAATTCTCTCCGACCGCGGCAGGACGAGGGTCAACGGGCCTGGCCAGAACGCGGCCGAGAGCTTGTCCGCCAGCGCCGGCCATTCCCGCACGCACCGCCGCGCCATCGCCAGCCCATCCACGTGGACGATGATCGGATTCTGTTCCGGCCTACCTTTGGCGGCAAAAATGCGGCTCACCGCCGCGCCATCGAGCGCATTGGCCGCCAGCCCGTACACCGTCTCGGTCGGCAAGGCCACCAACTCCCCCGCCCGCAGCAGCGCCGCCGCGCGCGCCACCGCTGCGTCGAACAACGCCGGCGTGTCCGTGGGCAGAATCTCCGTGGTCGCGGCTTGGTCGCGGTTCATCCCCGGCAATCTGCCCCCGCCCCTGCGCCCACTTCACGCAAAAAATCGCACCCGATCTCGCGCGTACCATGAACCGCGTCGCAGCGGACGTCAGTCCGCTCCATCTGATCTCCTAAGAAGTGGAGCCGACTCACGTCGGCTGCTACGGGGCGCGGTTGGTTCATGGTTCCGTGGCATGCGCGGAAGCGAAAGGAGGCTTCCGATGATCCGGACCGCGGGTTGTCCTCAACCGGCAGCGCCCCGGCACGCGCTGCGGGTCACAGACCCGCGCTCCGGACCGCGCCACAGACCTCAAGTCACCATTGTCATGCGTCTTCGATTGCTCTTTTCCTGCGTTGGTTCCACCTTGCGGGGAAAACCACCGATGGCAAAGGAGACGTCAGAACTTGACTTGGTTACAGCATGTTTCACAGTTCAAGGACTCTAGTCGTGCTGGCTCTGCTCACCCAACTCCTCGACCGCGGCCAATCGCTCTCCGACAAGCAAGTCGCCACCGCGGTCGCCGCGATCATCGACGAGCAGGTCCCGGCCCTGGCGAAGGCCGATTTCCTGGCCGCCTTGGCCCGCAAAGGCGAAACCCCGGCCGAAATCGCCGGCTTCGCCCGGGGGCTGCGCGACCTATCGATCCAACCGCCGCTGGATGCCGAGACCCGTGGCCGCCAGATTCTGGATGTCTGCGGCACCGGCGGTGATCGCTTGAACACGTTCAACATCTCGACCTGCGTTGCCCTGATCGCCGCCGCCGGCGGCATCACCGTCGCCAAGCACGGCAATCGCGCCGTTACCTCGCAGGCCGGCAGCGCCGACGTGCTCGAAGCGCTTGGCGTCGCCATCGACCTGACCCCGGTCCAGGCCGCACGCGCCTTGCGGGAGCGGCGCTTTGCGTTTTTCTTCGCGCCGCGGTATCACCCGACGTTCAAACACATCGCTGCCGCCCGCAAGCTCTGCGCCGAACGCGGCCAACGAACCATTTTCAACTTCCTCGGTCCGCTGTTGAATCCGGCTCGACCCACCGCGCAGCTCATCGGCGTGCCGCATCCACGGTTGTGCGAACCCATCGCGAAGGTCCTGCAAACGCTGGGCGTGCGCCGCGGCATGGTGGTCAGCGGCCGGGTCGGCGAGGCCTACCTCGATGAGTTGTCCACGCTGGGGGAAACCACCATCGCGGAGTTCTACCAGGACCGGGGCTTTCACCTTTCCGAGATGAAACCGGACGCCTTTCCCCTGGCGCCGGCGACCTTGGCGGATTTGCGCGGAGCCGATCGTGCGACCAACGCCGAAACCGTGCGGCGGATACTGCGTGGCGAGGAGCGCGGTCCGCGCCGTGACGCCGTGCTGCTGAACGCCGCGGCGGCGTTCGTGGTGGCGGACCAGGCGCGTTCGTTCGCCGAAGGCTGGGAACGTGCCGCCAAGCTCATCGACGGCGGCACGGCGTTGGCCAAACTCGTAGAATTGCGCTTGTCGATTTGAGCCAGGCGTCATCGCGCAAGGTGGCTTCCCATGAACCGCTGTTTGGTAGGGCTGTGGCCTCCGGCCGCGCCGCTGGCGGATTTGACGACGGGGCGCCGGGACAGCGCCGCCCTACCAGGGTCACGGCCCCCACAGGCTTCCGACGGGCGTTCAGCGCAACGGCACCAGGTTATCCCCACCGTCGAACCGCATTTCCTCCGGCGGCCCTGTGACCGTGAGAGTGCCTTTGTCCTGGCGAATTCCCAGGCATGGCTCGGAGGCCTCGAATTGTTCCAGCGACAGCGTGTCGGCGATGCGCACCACCCGCGCCTGGCGCGCGTCCGGCAGGGCCAGCGACGCCAATGAGCGCGTGATGGCTTCCCGGTCGGTCGCGCAGTGCATCGGGATCTTGACGGAGTGCAACGCCAGCGACGTCAGCGCGTTCACGTAAGTGATCTCCGGGTTCATGGCCCGGACCAGCCGCGTCGTCGTCATATCCGCCATGCCGATGCCGATGGCGTTGCCGTGGGTCTCCGGCGTCAAATCGCGCACGAAAATCCGGCGGACGGTGGGCGAGACCTGGCTCTGACCGCGCAAGGCCGAGCCGTGGACACCGCGTCCGATAATGTTCGGGTCCATCCCCGCCCCGCTGATATTCTTGCCGAGGCGGTCCACCACCAGCAGGTCGATTTCCTCAAACGGCAGCCGCGGCATTAAACGGCTCGCCTCGGCGAACAGCGCTTCCTCGCGCGGTTCCAGTTCATCGCGGGTCAGCCCCGCGATTCGGGCCGTGTCGTGCCGCTGGTTTTCCACCATCGCAATGCCGCCCAGGATGGGTGCTCGGCCGACGATGACGCGCGCCAGGCTGCGCAGCATTTGCTCGTAGCCCACCCGCGCCGCCCACGCATGGTAGTTGGCCGCCCCGACCCGTTTGCCCAACCCGACCACGGTCATCTTCAAGATGCCGCTGCCGATGCCGCCGCTGAAATCGGTGTGCGGTTTGACGCGGTTGACGATCAAGATCCCATCGGCCCGCAACGCCTCAGCGCTGAAATACACCTCGGCTCCCTCCGGGGTCTTGCCCACCCGCTCGACCTCCATCCCCGCCCGGATCGGCACGTGCAGAGCGGCCTTGGTAATCCCGTATTCGGCCAGGATCGCCACCTGGCCTTCGGCGGTCGCGCCGCCGTGACTGCCCATCGCCGGCACGAGGTAGGGCTGAGCGCCGGCGCCCCGCAACGCCTCCACTACCGCCGCCACGATCGTGCGCAGCCCGGTGATGCCGCGGCTGCC
>JAGWYX010000345.1 GCA_018969165.1 Verrucomicrobiota bacterium | reverse complement strand
ATCTGGGCCCGGAGGGAAAACTCCAAGGCGAGTACGGCGTGCGGATTTTTCTGGAGCATTACCGGGCCCACGGTTCGTTGACTCTTCCCGTGCTCGATGCCGGCAACCTCGAAGGCCGCGCGATCGGCCGGCCCCTCACCCGAATTGGTCCGATGAGGATCACCGCAAGTGGAATCGCCGGACCCGGCGGGCGAATCCAGGTGCGGGCGCGGTCGGGGGACACCTTTGTTCCTGACTCGACGCATTGGTCGGATTGGCAGGCGCTGGGGGAAACCGGCGGAACGCTGACGCACCCGCGCGGTCGCTACGCGCAAGTGGAAATCGGGTTCAGCTCAAACGATCCGTTGCACAGCCCCGGCCTGGCGAGTGTCCGCGTCGAATCCACTCCCGCCGGCCCGCCGGACTGGACGACGCGCCTGCGAATTCTGGATGAGCACAACGAGCAGATCGTTCGCACTTCGATGCCGTTCGCATATGAGCCGCTGGACCACCCGCGTCTGAGGAAGCTGCGCCAAGACTACAAGTTAGATGAGTTAGTAAAGGGGACGAAGGGCGATCTCGACCTGCTGCTGCGTCTGGCCCAGTGGGCCTGCAATTACTGGGATTGGCCCAATCATATCAGCGAGGACTACCCGCCCTGGGATGCGCTGGAGATTCTCAAACCTTACGCGGACGGCAAACCTACCGGTGGTTTCTGCCTGCAATTCAATCTCGTCTTCTTGCAGGCTTGCGAGAGCTTCGGGTTCCCGGGGCGCATGATTTCCATCAGCCAGGGGCCCTGGCAGACGCAGTATCCCGGCGGCGGCCACGAGATCGTGGAACTGTGGTCGAACCAATGGAAGAAATGGGTTTATGTCGATGGGGCCTTGGCGTGGTACGTGGTGGATGCATCGACCGGCGTTCCGCTGTCGATCTGGGAGATGCGCCAGCGACAGTTGGCCATGTTGCAGGGAGAACCCGCCCGGGCGGTGCGCGTGGTGACCGCCCAACGGACGCGGAACAAACAATTCGCCTGGAATGGCCTGGGCGGGCCCAAGCCGCTGAATTATTACCTCGAGCTCCGGATGATCCCGCGCAGCAATTTCCTGCAGGCGAAATCTCCCTTGCCGCTGAACCAGGGCACCGACGAATGGTCCTGGACCGGGCATTACGTCTGGACAGATGCCGTCGTGCCCGCCGGCCTGTTGTTCGGTCATCGGGTGGCCAGACACAATGATTTCGAGTGGACGCTGAACCAGGCGCGCTTCGTGCTCGAGCCGCTGCCCAAGCCCGGCGTTCTTCGGGTGCATCTCGATACCGAGACGCCCAGTTTCGAGACTTACCTCGCCGAGATTGATGGCGGGGCGAAAAGACCCGTGTCCTCCGGCTTCACCTGGACACTGCATCCGGGCACCAATCGACTCCGCGTGCGCCCGCAAAATGTGGCGGGCCGGCAAGGGATACCGAGTTGGATCACGGTCGAGTATTCCCGCCCCCGTGCCGCGGGTGGACCGTCGTGACCCGGGCCGTCCCGCCGCCACCGAGAGCGCCGCTGAACGCGGCGCCGACAGCGCGGCAGCGCCGTCCCTACCAGGTTCATGGCCCCAATGCGCGTCCAAAACGTCGAGGCGCCCCACGAACCGAATTGCCCGCCCACGCCCGGCCTTCCCCTGGTGAGGCAGAGAGCGACCGCAGGCCGGGTGAGGGCATAGTTCAGGGGTTCAATCCGCGAGAGTCCTTGAACGATGAAACTTGCTGTCATCAAGTCAAGTGCTGACGTCTCTTTCATGGTCTGTGTTCTTCCCCTCAAGGACTCTCGGAGCGAGGCGCGCAGAGGGGAATGAACGTCGGAAAGGAACAATCGAAGATGCCTGACAAAGCTGACCTGAGGTCTGAGGCGCGCCTCGCTGGATACTTGAGAGAACCCTCTCACCGTTCAAAGAGCGGGTCGAAGAGCGCGTTATTGACCGATTGGAGCACCACGACCACGACCAACGCGGTCAACGCCCCGCCGATCAATCTCCCAGCCAGCCGCCGGGTCAAACGGCGAAGACCAACCCGCCAGCACCAAAAGACCGCCGACACCACGAACAAAGCGACGAACAACCAGTCCACCGCGTGACCGGAATAGCTCAGTCCGAGCGCGGCTTGGGCTTCCTGGAACTCGGTGGCGTCGTGTCCCCGTCCGGCCAGCAGGAACCGGAGCGTGTAGAAGCCAGGGGCCGTCAAGGCCCCACCAAGGGCGGCGGAGCGCGCGGTGGTGGGATTGCTTTGCACGAATCCGACCGCAGCAGCAAGGACGGCTACCGTGCCAAGGATTCCCCCCAGTGCGACCTGGGCCTGGACCGCCGGCGGCACCGGTCTCAGGAGGTATTCCTTGGCTGGCGTGGGAATCGCCGGCAGGCCGCGTACCCATGCGACCGCACAATGCCCGATTTCGTGGACAAAGAATGAACCGACGATTGCGCAGATGAAGAGAATCCAGACATGTTGCGCGGGCGGGAGCCGCAGCCAGGACAGCAGTTGAAACCGCACCGAGGCGAGGCGACCCGCCGGCGCGCGCTCGTGCTCGCCCTCGGCTGCATGCGCGTCGAAGGCGTGCCCCCGGCCGGGGCCCTGCCTGTCTGCTCTGGGCCAGTTCATCTTCCTGTAGGACACGGATCGACCATTCGCAGTTTCATGATTCCGGGCGAGAAGGGCCTGATAAACCAAAAATGAACATCGATGGGCACAAACCGGAAAACCGCAGGATGCGACCGCAGGCGTCCTGATGTGCGGCCTGCCATCCAAACGCGAGCGGCGGCTTTCAATGAACCGTGGTGTGGTTGGCTTGGCTTGACCTTTGGGCGACCGGGACCGAAGCTCGTGCGCGGGAGAATATGACGCGAAGTCTGATCTTGATCGGCCTGTTGTGCGCCTCGGCGGGAGGGGCACAGGAGGCGCGCCTCACGGTGCACGCGGACCAGGTGCGCCATCGACTCAGCCGGTTCCTGACCGGGGCGTGCCTGGAAGATGTGAACCATGAATGCTACGGTGGCCTCTATAGCCAGATGATTTTTGGCGAAAGCTTCCAGGAACCTGCGCGGGCCCTGCCGCCGGCCGGCTTTCAAAGCTTTGGCGGTGTCTGGAAGGTCCAGGGAGACGAACTGCTGGCCGATGGCGGGCAGGGCCCGAAGTTGATCCGGCAAGCGCCGGTGTTCGCCACAGGCATGGTGGGAGTGGATATGTGGTTGGCGGATCGCCAGGCCGGAAATGGCGGATTGATCGTACGGGTTCGCCACGCCGGCAACGGGGCCGACCGGTTCGACGGAGTGGAAATTTCCCTGGACGCAAACCGGAGCGTGCTGGTCCTGGGCCGGCATCGGCAGGATTGGAAACCGCTGCGCGAGGTGCCATGTCCTGTGCCGACGAATCGCTGGATCAACCTGGTCGTGAAGCTCGAGCCGCAGGCCATCGAGGTCGCCGTCGATGGGCGAACTTTGTTGCGCTTCCAGGACCAGGAGGTTCCCTTGGCTTCCGGTCGAGTGGGGCTTCGTCCGTGGCGGCGCCCGGTGCGGTACCGCAACCTGTGGTTTGCGACCAATGGAGTGGTGCACCCGCTGCCCTTTGTCTCGCCGGTCGAGGAGGAGTCCGGGGTGAGTGGAATGTGGCGAGCGGTGCGCCGCGGATCGGCGGTGGGACAGTATGCGCTGGCGATGCACGACGTCTTTGTCGGACGCCAGAGCCAGCAGTTGAGCTTCATCAGCGGCGAGGGCGAGATCGGGGTCGCCAACCAGGGACTTAACCGGTGGGGGATGCGCTTCGTCAGAGGCAAGCCCTACACCGGCGCGGTCTGGGTCCGGACCGAGCTGGCGACACGGATCGAGGTGGCGCTGGAAGCAGGGGATGGGTCGGCGGTTTACGCGCGGCAGTCGCTGTTCCTGCGCGGAGGAAGTTGGCAGCGGCTTGGATTCAAGCTCACGCCTCGCCAGAGTGATTCGCGCGGCCGGTTCGTCATCGCGCTGCGCGAACCCGCGTCGGTCGCGCTCGGTTATGCGTCGCTCGAACCCGGCCCCTGGGGTCGATTTAAGAATTTGCCCGTCCGGCGGGATATCGCCGACGCCCTGGTCCGGCAGGGCTTGACCGTCCTGCGCTATGGCGGTTCGATGGTCAACACTCCGGAGTATCGCTGGAAGAACATGATCGGGCCGCGGGACCGGCGTCCACCCTACCAAGGCACCTGGTACCCGTATTCCTCGAACGGCTGGGGGATTCTCGACTTCCTGAATTTCTGCGAAGCGGCCCATTTTCTGGGCGTGCCCGCGTTTAACATGGACGAGACACCCGGGGACATGGCGGATTTCGTCGAATACGTCAACGGCCCGCCGGACAGCGCGTGGGGTCGGCGCCGGGTCGCTGACGGGCATTCGCGTCCCTACCACTTGCGCTACCTCGAGCTGGGGAACGAAGAGGCTGTGAACGGCGAATACGTTCGGCGTTTCAAGCCGATCATGGAGGCGATCTGGGCGAAGGATCCGGACATCATTCCGGTCGTCGGAGATTTCGCGTATGCCCGGCCGATCAAGGACCCTTACCAGTTCACGGGTGCGCCCTTGATTCACAGTCTGGCGGCGCACCGACAGATCCTGGAGTTGGCGCGGCAATCCGGCCACCCGGTGTGGTTCGATGTTCATATCGGGACGGACTCCCCGCGGGACGGGCAAGGTCTGGGCGGGCTTCCCAGCTTTGCGGCGGCGCTGGGAATGATTGCCCCGGGAGCGAGCTATAAAGTGGTAGTGTTCGAATTCAACGCCGGGCATCACGATCAGGGCCGGGCCCTGGGCAATGCCCGGGCGATTAACGAGCTGGAACGGATTGGGCCGCGCGTCGCCCTGGCATGTTCGGCCAACTGCCTGCAACCCGACGGCCAGAACGACAACGGCTGGGACCAGGGCCTGCTCTTCTTCAATCCGACAATGGTCTGGGCGCAACCGCCGTATTACGTGACCCAGATGGCATCACGGAATTATTTACCGCTCGATGTGGCCGCGGAGGTGTCCAGCCCCGGCAAGGTCTTGGACGTGACCGCCACCCGTAGCGAGGATCGGCGGAAGTTGGCGCTGCAGGTGGTCAATTTGGAAGGCCGCGCGGTCTCGACGCGGATCGAGCTTGACGGGTTCGCGCCGAGGCGCGCGACAGGGCAGGTGACTGAACTCGAGGGCCCGTTGCGGCGGGTCAACACGGCGGAACACCCGGACCAAATCACTTCGCATGTTCACCCGTGGCGTCACCAGTTCAAGGCGGGGATTGGCTACTACACCTTCCCGCCCTATTCCTATACGATCCTCAGATTCGAGTAACCG
>JAGWYX010000344.1 GCA_018969165.1 Verrucomicrobiota bacterium | reverse complement strand
GCCCGCTGGCCTGCAGCAACCGGAGCGCCTCGTGCGCGCTGAAATTCGGCATGTTATGATCCGAGAGCACGATGTCCCAGGACCGCTCGGCCAGGGCCTGGCGCATTGCGTCGGCGGTTTCCACGCGACGAAACTCCGGCTCGTAACCGCCCTGGCGCAGCACATTCACCAGCATCCGGGCGTCGAACTCGGAATCCTCGACGATCAATACGCGCAATGGCTTCTTCATAGAGGCACCTCCGCGTCACCGGGCTCAATCCCCCGGCATCATGGTCCACATGCCGCGCGGGGCTTTGACCGTTCCGGCGCCGACCGTGTCGGTGATCTTGTGGATGGCGACGTGGCCGTCGTGGAAGAGGTAGTTAAACCGGCCGGAGTGCAGGCCATAGGTGGCCGCGCCCCAGTCCTCCCGTCCACCGGTGACAATCTGATACGGACTTTGGTCCTGATCCACCGCGGTTCCGACCGGCCCCATGCAGAAGGAAGGCCAGTCGTTGCCGGCGATGTTGCCGCCTTCCGGTTGCTCGACCAGCAACAGCGTGCCGGCGGGATCGGTCACCACGCTGTCTTTGAACCCACGCGGTTCCCAGTCTGGCAGCGCCCCGGGGGCCGAGCCACGGAGATTGTAATAGATGCCCACGCCGAAGGCGGGCGCCGGGAGCGCGCCGTTGGCGGTGGAGAGCATGAAGTTCGGGCCCGCGTAATTCATGGCATAAGTTCGGCGCTGTCCGAAGGTCGCCCAACTGATTGTGATCTGAATCTTGTCTGCCGGGCATTTGAGAATCTTCGGGATGCTGGCGGGGCCGGTCAGGCCGCCGGATATGCCCAGGATCAGATCGGCGTTCGGGGCCGAGCCGCCGATGTAGCGGTGGATGTAATCGTCCCAGGCCAATTGGTACAAGTAATCGCCGGTCGAGTAGGCGGTCGGCGGGAACTGATCCTGATGATCGGTGGTGTAGAGGTGCAGGCCCAGTCCTAATTGTTTCAACTGGGAGGTGCATTGGAGCCGCTGGGCGCGCGCCTTTGCCCCCGCCAGCGCCGGGAGGAGCATGGCGGCCAGAATGGCGATGATGGCGATCACCACCAGCAATTCGATCAAGGTAAAGCCGCGCCCCGGGAGCGGGTGGCCAGGATGATTCGCAGGTCGAAACCCTCGCCGTTTGCTCCGAGGCCGATGGGGAAGGAGGCACATCGTTGAATCCTCAGGGTTTGGCCTCGACCAGGAAGACCTCGAGCCGCTTGTTGATGGCAAACCGCTTGCCTTTCGGCGCGGCTGGAACCGTCTTCAGGTAGCCTCTGGCCACCAGGTCGTCCAGACTGCTCGGGACCTGGCGTTGTTCGGCACCGTACTGGCGCACGACCTGCGTCAATTCCGCCAACGTCGCCGCGGTCGCCGCATCGGCCGAGCCGCCCGCCGCGGACGCGCCGTGCCGGCCGCATCCCAGGAGGCAAAGGCAGAACCCGGCAAGCAGGCAGCCAGCGAACCAGCGTTGGAGCCCCTGCCCGACCGCCGCGCTGCCACGCGGGCGCGCGCCGTGATCCAGGCCAGCGACGAGGTGCGCGCGTCGGAAGGGTGCAATCGGCGTCATGGGATGCGGATGGTTAGGGGGGAAAAGACATCAAAACTTGACCGCAGAAAAGCAAGTCTCACAACGCAAGGAGACTAGGCGCGACGGGCCTCGAACACAAGCCGGGAGATTGGCTGACGCCACGCCAGGGCACCTCTCGGCTTCTTGCAGTTGGGCGGCGCCCACGGCCGCCCGTCGGCTCCGTGGCAGCCGACGTAAGTCGGCTCCGATCGCTTCTGGCGAAAGTATGAGCGGACTCACGTTGTCTGCTACGCCGGCAAGCAATTGAGCTGCGCTCAGTCAGGTCGGGATTCAGTGCTCCTGGGTGACGGACGCGCGTTGCGCCGGGCGAAGCGACGATTCGATGCGCTCGAGAACAAACGGCGCGAACAGCCCGTACCCGACGGTCGAATACTCGCTCCCAGGAGGTGGCCCGGGATCCGGTGCGTGTTGGAACATGCCCGGCCAGGCGGTCCCCAGCGCCGGGTTGCCGTGATGGGGCCCGAGCGTATTCTTCAACGTGCCGATCACCACGACGTCCACGGCGTTGCTGCCGGGTCGAATGGCCTGGGACACGTCACATTGCCAGGGCGGCCATCCGACGTAGCCGGCGCCACGCCCGTTGACGATGACTTTTGCCACGCTGCCATACCAATCGGTGAGCCGGACCCGGAATTTCCCGGTCGCGTCATCGACCTTGAAGTGCTCGCTGTAAACGACCCCACCGCTGTAGAAGGGGTGGCCCTGTTCGTTCCATCGGCCCAACTCGAGCGGCCGGGCCGGCACCACGACAAAGCCGCGATCAGCGGTCTCGAGGTCAAAATCCCCCAGCAGATACGCCGATTCGAGTTCGTGATTGACCGTGAATGGACGGGCCCGGAGCGTAAGGACGTTTTGCCCGATCCGTGCCACGCCAGCGAGGTCGATCCGGCCGAAACTCCGGTCCAGCCACCAGGAGCTGTGGAGCGCGGCTCGGTGAGCCGCCGCACGCTCGCCCTGCCATTGGGATTGCAGCCGTTTCCTGGCCCCGTCAGCACCGCCGTCGCTGCGGGTCCCAGACCCGCGCTCCAAAATTGCTGTCCCGTTGCACTCGAGCTGGTAAAGCTCGGGGCGCTCGACCACGATGCTTAGGTTCGGAGGGACGCTGTGTTCAATGTCAAATCGGTAGGTGGCCGTGAACCCGCTGTCGGGCGGGAACCGTTTGCGGATGATTTCATCCCGGAACTGCACGGCGCTGTCCCATGGGTTCCGGGCCAAGCCGTTCTTCTGGAAAGCGAACTGGTTGGCCTGGTAAACGTACACGTTACTCCGCGTCTCCCCGCCCGCGGAGATATCCACGTAATCCAGAGTCAGCACGTTGGGTGCCAGCCGACGGGCCTGCGGCTGGTCGTCTGCGGCCACGACACTCACCGTTCCCGCTCTCTCGCCCGGCTCGAGCGCGGTCGCCGAGAGAAACAGCAGCAGGCTGCCCGCGGGCGGCAAATCGAACTTGGCCGAGAGCCGCCCGTCCAATTTGGCGAACGGGTAGGGCTCGACCTTGCCGGTTTCGAGGTCCCAGCGTTCAACTCCCGCGAGGGGGGACGACACCACGCCGGAGGAATGCACTTGGAGACTGGTGTTGACCAGGAACAGGAGTTCGCCGTCATCGAGTTGCCGGCGTTGATGGAAGAGAATGCCCGGGTCGCCACGCAAGCGGTCGATGCCGAAGCCGTTGGTTTCCCGCAGACGGGCCACGGTGTCAGCGATCCAGCGCGGGAGATTGGCCCGCATCAACGCGGCCCCCGCCGCGTATGGCGTTTGCCGCGAGGAAGGATCGGTTTGGGTAAGGGCGCCATCGACCCGGTCAGGCCAGGCCCCGGGGATTTCGACCCGCAGGCGCGATTCGCGGATCAATTCGCGCGTGCGCTGATTGAGGTTTTCGGTGAACGGGGCCAAGATGATCTGTTGGTAACCGCGTTTGCCGATCTGGAACTCGCGCATCGAGTGGCCGTCCTCCAGTTTCGCCAACTCGCGCCCGAGGGACCCGTGGCGCGCGATGAGGTCCTCATCGCCCAGATCGTATTCGACCTGGGCGGCATCCAGCGCCATGAGTAATTGGAAGAAGGCATCGCCGATTTCCTTCAACCGGGCCGCGTCGCCCTGGTACATCCACGCGGTGGTGGTCGGCTCGATCACCAGCACGCGGTTGATTTGTTCGCCCTGGGACAAGGCGGCCGACAGCCGCGCGAAATATTCGGCGGAGAGGTGGTAGGCCTCCCACCAGGGCTCGTGATACGAAAAGGATTGGGGATGATCGCGTTTGCGGGCGCCGCGGATGGTCACATAGGACAGGTGCTGGTCGAGGGTGTTGACGCCGAGCACTTCGAGCCAGTCGCCGATGCGTTTCATATCCTCGAAACGCAGGTCCCAGCCGCCGGCACCATAGGTTTCGCAAAGCGTGCGTGGTTTACCCAGTTGGTTGGCGACGCTGGCCAGCTCGCGGACCATGCGCCGGTTGCCGAACTGGGCGTGGGTGTGTTCCTGGTATTGGTTCATCAGGCAATCGATCGCCGGCCGCTGCTGCCAGGCATACATGGCCATGTTATCCGGCACCGCGCCGCAGTCGGGCCATTCGTGGTCCCAGTAATGACCAGTCCATTCCAGGTGATGCCGTTCGCAGTAGTCGTGGTACGGTTTGGCCCAGCGTTCGATGAACAGCTCGTTCAGCAGGGTGAAATAGTTGTGGCGAACCCGACGCCAGTCGCCGACGGGCCAGGCGAGGCTGGGCAGGCAGTCCAGGAGGTTGTAACCCCAGCGCCGCTGGAATTGCCTGGGCAGATCATCGGTCCAGGGCAGACCACCGGCCGGCCGGATATTCGGCTCGTCGGTGAATACCCCGGGCACGCGATGGCCGAACTCGCCGCCCACGGCGCGCTGGTAAGCGTCCAGAGTGAGCTGCAAGAACTTTTCGGTAACGCCCGGGTACATCAGATCCACGTAGCACCGGTCGCCGTTCCACGGCGCGTTGGCGGCGCGCACGACCGAAGCCACCACATACCGCCCGGAAGGCAGCGGCCCACCTTGACGGCTGGGGCTGGTCACCGGCTGGCAGGTGCCGCCGTCGATCCGGAAGACACCGAGCAGGCCGGCCGTTCGTCGCGGTGGAGTCGTCACCTCGCGCAAGGAAAGTCCTCGGCCGCGGGCTTCCGGCATGACCTCAGGCACCCAGCCGCCAGCAAAACCCGACGGGTAAGAGTTCTCGTCGTAAATCCAGACACTCATGTCCAGGCGTCGGGCTTCGCGCAGCGCTACTTTCCAGAGCCGGAACCATTCGTTCGAGAGATAAGGTGTCATCAGGCCGGGGCGCGGATGCACGAAGACCTGCTTGACCTGTTGCCCGGCCAGGTCGCGCAGGGTATCGATGATCTCCTGGTCGGTCAGTCGATCATTCCAAACCCAGAGCGGGCCGGTGCTGAATTCGCGGGGTGGATGCGCGAATATTTTTTTCACCACCGCGGAATCAGTGCCGGCGGCACGCGCCGCCAGGAGCAGGGCCGACAGGCACATCAGGGAAACACGCTTCAATCCTGGCATAGTCCCACCCTGAGGGAAGCCTGCCACGTCAGCTTTGATCCAAATCAACACCCCCCTCCGCATGAACCCGGTAGCGCCGATCTGCCGGTCTGCCTTCCGGCGGCGCGACGTGGGTGTTTAGCCCTCAGCGTCGGCACATAGGGCGTGTTTTGAAAATGGAGCGCGGCTGGGTCGAAGACCAGCCGCAGCGCTTCGGC
>JAGWYX010000343.1 GCA_018969165.1 Verrucomicrobiota bacterium | reverse complement strand
AGGTCCAGCCTGCCACCTCGAAAGATCCACGAAGTCACGATCACGTGCGAGGCCCCGGCCTCCAGGTAGCTCCGCGCGTTTTCGCGGTTGATGCCGCCGCCAACTTGCAGGCCGCCGGGATACGCCGACAACGCGCCGCGCGCCGCCGCCTCGTTCCCGGGGCCGAGCATCACCACGTGCCCGCCTTTGAGTCCGTCGTGGCGGTACAAGTCCGCGTACCACGCCGCCGGTTGTGCGGAAACGAAATGCGTTCGCAAATGCGTCGCGTCGCCGCTGAGCGTGCCGCCGACGATTTGCTTCACCTTGCCTTCGTGGAGGTCGATGCACGGCCGGAACATGGGCACAACGTAAACCGGCCGCCCCCGGATTTGAATGCCGAAATTTACAAGCGCCGCACGGCCCAGACCGGGCGGCAGGGACGCGTTCCACCGCGTCCCTGGTTTTCTCCGTCCAGAATGGGTCGCGGCGGAATACGTCCCTACCGGAGAATCTGCGCGGGCGGCACCCGTTTTCCCCGGAGCGGGGACAGCCCTGTCCCCGTTCAGGCTCCGGTCCGGGTCATCGCGCGGATAGGCTGTCCGCGCTCCTTTGGCGGTGGCTTGGCAGCGCGGCGTCTCCCTGGTGAAGCGAAATCTTTTCCGACCACCATGGAAGCGGACGGCACACGCCGCATCATTCCGCTCTGTTCAACACCTCAAAGCCGGCCACGTTCAGGTAGTGGTCCTTCGAGGCCGGGGCCTTTTTCGGGACAATCCTTAACTGAATCCGGTGCGGACCGGGCGCCAGCCCACGATGGACCCAATCGAACGGCAGCTCGCGCCCTGGCCCGAACTGGTCCACCGTGTCCACCCATCGGCCGTCGATGGTCACCTCCGCGCGGCCCGCGTCGTCGAATCTGAATCCCAGCCAGCGGACACCGGTGCCGGTGAAGGCGCATTCGGCGCTCGCCCCGATCTGGTTCGAGAAGCGGAAGCTGCCGGCTCGGTGCCAGTCTCCTTGGAAGCTGATCTGAGACGGCAACACCTGGTTTCGCATGCCCGGATCCAGATAGACAAAGTAGCGCTCCCCTTCGCGGTAACTAGCGAACGGCTGCGCCAGCACCGACGCATCGCTGGCCAGCCGGAACTCGAGCGGATGCCCGGGAACCGGTTTCAACGACCGTGCCAGGTTTGCCGGGTCCAGCCGGCGCAGGGGGCCCACATCCGGGGCGCGAAACGCCAGCACCGTCGGCCCGTCGAGCACGGCCGTCGGGAAACGGGCCGGCGGCTCGAGTGGGCAGGCCCAAAGCCCTTCCGGCAGCGTCACCCTCACTCGGTCTCGATCCTGCCACCGGCGGCGCACCGTGGCCCAGTGGCGGTCATTTGGGTGGAGCGCGACCGACCGTCCGTTGACGGCGGCGCGCATCGCCCCGGCCAGCCACCCGGGCACGCGAAGCTGGAGCGCGAATTCAACCGGCCGCTCCACGCTTACGTCGAAGCGCACCGTCGGTTCCAGCGGGAACCGCGTGGACTGGCGGACCACGACCGCGGTGTCCTGGCAGGTCCAGCGGACGCTTGAAGACGTGAAAAGGTTCACGCACAGGTCCTGCGCATTCTTGAAATAAATCAAGTCATTGTAATCAGCCACGGCCTGGGGTCGCGTCCCCGTGCAGCACGACCAGCCGAAATCGGTGTTCTGCTTGCACCCGCCGTTCAGACAGTAATCCGAGTAATAAAACACGCGGCCGTCGCGCGTCATCGGAATGCTGGCGCCGATACCGTTGAGGACCAGGCGCTCGATCCAGTCGCCGTACCGGGCGTCGCCGGTGAAGGTGATGAGGTGCTTGGCCAATTTGAAGGCCGCCCATGAGCCGCATTGGGTCTCGAAGGTGGCGTGGGTGGATTTGAGCCGGCCTGCCAGCGCCGCGCGCGGGAGCAGTTGTTCGTCCGGCCCGAAACCGCCGGTGGCGAAGACCTCGTCGCGCTGTAGGAAGTCAAACGCGTTTTTCAGCGTGTCCAGGTAGTGGCTTTGGCCCGTCACCCGGTAAGCGGCTCCGGCGCCGCCGAGGGTGTTGACATGGCTGTAGGCGTGATAGGAATCGTTGTGCTGGCCATTCGGCCGCGGCGCGAAAATGTCGCCGTTGCGGGCGTAAATGTCCCAATAATCGTGGTACTCCCAGACACGGGCGAAGTCGCGGTATTTGGCGTCACCGGTCGTGAGGTAAGCGCGGTAGAGATTCTCGCTGAGGGTGTACCACTCGGTGCTGGTGTCATTCACGCGCCGTGAGCGTTCCAGGTGCGCGATCGCCCAGTCGGTGATCCGGCTCAGGTCGTCGAGGGCCGCCCGGTCGCCGCAGTAGCGGTAATCGTCCAGCAACCCCCACACCGTCTTGTCAAAGATGTAGTGCGGCGCGTTCGGCTTCGGGTCCGCATAAAAATAGCCGTCAGGCGCGATGCACTTGGCCCATTCCGACACCAGGTAATCGGCCTTCGCGCGGCAGGCGGGGTCGCCGGTGCCGGCGTAAAGCCGCGCCAACCCGGACACAATCTGCCCGAAGACATGAAACGTATCGCTGCGGTACCAGCCACCCAGCTCATTGCCCGGAGCCGGCAGCCCGGCGCGCCGACGAAAGCCTTTCAGCAAATCCTCATTGGGAATCTGCAGGTAGAATTTTCGGACCTCGTCCACCTGGGACTTGAGCGGCCCGGGTTCGAGCGTTACGCCGCGATAGTCGAACGGCTCGAGGACACGCAGGCCTCGAGGCGTGGGGACTTCGTCGGCAGCGCGGGGTGTGCCCGCCATCTCGAGCAGCGCGACGACCAGGCACAAAACGGTTTTGATCGGGCGCATCGCGGCCTACAACGGTTGATCTGGTGGAATGATTCCTGCCCATCAAGCCGCAACGGCCGGGGCCTGTCAATCTGATCGCAGGTTCCCTCAGCAATTCTCATCTTGGGGAGCGCGGGCGTCTCGCGAACGCTTCTTCAGGACTCGAAGGCGAGACGCCTTCGACATCCGGCAACCGCCGATATTCGGCTGCAAGCGGTGGCAACTGCGGTGGGCGCGGCATGAAGAACACGCTCAGCGGGCGATGAAACATCCGGGCCAGATTCTCCACCTGCCGCATCGTCGGTTGGCGCGCCCCGGCTTCCCACTCGGCGATGCGTTTCTCCCGCACCTGCAAGCGTTTGGCCACGCGGTCCAAACCATATCCGTCTGGGAGTCGATGAGCGAACCGTTGGTATCGACAATAATCCAACCGGGAACATCGATGGCTGCCTGCCGGTATTCTTTGACCTGCCAACGGTCGCCGCGATAAATCTCGTCGGCGACCTTGTCGGCCCAGGCACGGAGCTGACGGGTCAATGTCAGCGCTACCTGCCGGTGCACAAACCAGTGCTGCACGGCCGCCACTGTGGCGAAAAGGATCGCCAGGGCGCCGCAGATCATCGCCACCCGGCCCTTCCGCCGACGAAATGGCCGAAGGTACCGGTCGAACAGGTTCATATCACGCCGAGAATCCACCCCTCGATTTGCGCCAACGTGCGCTCCTCCGGTGCAAGTGGTGGGTTCAGGAATTGGCGCAACGAATCGTCGCCGTCCGACCGCTGCATCCACGCCGCTGCGGCAAATGCCGCGTGTTGGTCGGCGGTGCGACGTTCGCGGGGAAAGCGGTTCATCCACAGCGACGGATAGACCTCGGCCAGAACCGACCGGCCCACCGGCATTTCCCAGCCGTCGAACGGCCAGAAATGTACCCGCTCACCGCAGCGCTGACGGATAAAGCGCAGCCAGGGCAAACCCGCGTGCGTCGAGGTTGCCACCTGCCCCTGCACGTCGAATCGAAACACCGACTTCGCCGTCGCGGTCCATTGCTCTGTTAAACGAAGCCAGGAAACATCTCCTTGCCGGTTCGCGCCCTGCCCGCGGTGGCCATCCCGGACGAAACAAACATAAGTGTTATCGCCATCGGTCGGCCAGTGCCTCTGGAAATCATCCAGGAACGCCGGCCAATCCGGCGGCAAAAGGTGCCTCTCGAAGTAACGCAAGGGAAAGGAAAACGCATGGTCGATGCCCACCAGGGTAGGCGGCCCGCCCGATAAACGTTCGCTCAGCCACTCGGCGATCCCGCGACGCGTCCAGTGCTTCCGGGGACTGGGCGGCGGCGGAATCTCACGCGGTGGCGCGCTCCGATCCGCCTCATAAACGCGCAATCCTGGGAGACTCGATGTCGGCGTTTCCGCCCCCGAATAGTCTATTCCGATATAGTGTTCGAATTGCGGCATGGCGCGTAAATCGGCAATGGCTCATCTTCGCAGATTATCCAGTGGGACCCAGTCACCCGGGGCGCGCTCGTTTTGCCAAAACGTCCAGCCATTGCACGCCGGATGTGTATCCTGTTAATCCTGTCCGCCCGATGCTTCCGCACCCTCCCGAACCTCGTCTTGGACCACGACCCGCGCATCAGCCGAACAACCGCTGAATTAATTCGTCGCGGCTGGTTTCAAAATGGGCAGCGACATCAGTTTGGGTGACTTGCCTTCGTCGAAATGGCATTTCGCCGCATCCCGAATCTGCTCGCGCAACGCGTCCATCGAATCCGCCTCCGTGAAAATCGAATGGCCCAGCGCGCGGGCCGTGTATCCGCCTTCAGGCGATTCCTAGATGAGAAAAATGAGTTCGTTCATTTGGGTTGGTCCCGCAGACATTTGATTTTTAGCAGAATCTCAGCAATTCGCCGCTCTTTGGCAAGGATGCTCTGCGCGAGTCGTTCCGGCGGCAGGTGCGTGATGTCTTCCTTGGCGCGCGGGTTCTTGCGGTCGAGGTTGACAGCCATGAGCGAACCGCTCGGGTCAAATTGCAGCAGCTCGCCGATGGGCACTTTTCAGGCCCGGTCGGTCTCTTTGCGATCGTTGGCCCGGCCGGCCAGGCCCCACCAGGCGAGTAGAGTTGAAAACTCCTCGAACTGGATGGGGGCGGTTTTGGTGTAGTTCTTCCGGCCTTCGGGCAGTGGTTGTTCGTAATACCAGACTTCGCGCGTCGGGCCGGACCGGTCGAAGAAGAAAATGTTCGTCGGAATGCTGGTGTAAGGCGCGAACACGCCGTTGGGCAGCACTGCGCTGATGCGACGGATAGCCGGAGCAACCGGGCGAGGAGCGGAACGCAGGGACTTTCAGGCTGAGTGACAAGCTGGAATTGGGGGGCGGCCTGAGGGCGGCAGTTTCGCGGAGCCACAGCCTCGCACGAAGGAGAAGCGTAAGCGGAGCGAAAGCTGCCGCTCTCAGGCCGCGGGGAAAGTGCCTGTCTCAGACGATTCGAGACGGTGGAACGAATGCAATGAAAGCGCCTGCCAGTGGAGCGGTTC
>JAGWYX010000342.1 GCA_018969165.1 Verrucomicrobiota bacterium | reverse complement strand
CCTCGCCGGAAACGGTGAAGAAGCACGAATACGCGAGCGCGCATTTCGCCCGGCTCAACGAAAGGCTGGGAAAAGTAAGGCGTCCGGCGCGCTACCAGTTCAACATGGTTTCGCCCAAGGATTACGGGAAGTTTTTCACGGAACTGCGCAAAAGAAAACTGGTCGGATTCCGTTCTGCATTGGACGTGGCGATGGTCAAGGTCCAGTCGGGGGAGTGACCGGGACAGCTATCGGGCTTGGAGATCCGGGTCCTTCAAATCCAAAATCTGAAATCCGAAATCAACAATCGACATTGGCTTCACGCTTTCTCGAACAAATAGCCCGAGTCCTTGTGCGTGTTGCGCAGCCCGTCGTGCACCGAGAATTTTGAGCCTTTATAAATCGCGGCGGCGGCGTAGTCGCCTTTCTTGTTGATGGCGTAAAAATTCACGTCGAACTTCGGCTTGCCCGGCGAGTGGAGCCAGCGCGTTTCGCTGGTATAACGGCAAATCCGTTTCAGCACATCGAGGATCGCCTCCTCGGGCGACATCCCGTGCCGCATGTTCTCGACCACGATCCGGCTGCCCGACGACAGGATCACCGCCTCGCCGCGCCCGGTCGAGCCGCAGGCGCCGACATCGTTGTCCACGTACAGGCCGTCGCCGATCAGGGGTGAATCGCCGACGCGGCCGGGGATTTTGAAGGCCAGCCCGCTGGTCGAGGTGCAGCCGGAGAGGTCGCCCTTTTCGTTCAGCGCCAGGCAGGTGATCGTGCCGGTCGGCCGGCTGAACCCGCGCTGGTCCTCGCCAATCCAGTCGTCGTTGGGTGACAGGTTCTCCTTCCAGCGCACCCAGAGTTCGCGCGCCTTGTCGGTGAGGAGATTTTCTTCTTTGAACCCGTACATTTTGGCGAAGTCGAGCGCGCCCTGGCCGACCAACAAAATGTGGTTGGTATGGTCCATGATGGTTTTGGCCACCTTCGAGGGCGTCTTGATGTTTTGCAGCGCGCCGACGGCGCCCGCGCGGTAGGTAGGCCCGTGCATGACGCAGGCGTCGAGTTCGACCACGCCGCGCTCGTTGGGCAGGCCGCCGTAGCCGACGGTGATGTCGTTCGGATCCTCTTCGACGATGTTAACGCCGGCGATCGCGGCGTCGAGGGTGTCGGTGCCGGCGCGGATCAGGTGCATGGCCTTTTCGGTGGCGCGGAGGCCGTTGGCGCTGGAGATGACCACGGGCACGGCGCGGCCGAAGGTTTTGGATTCCTGGGCGGCGACGGCGACGCCGAGGCCGGCCGCCGCGCCGAGGGTGGCGCCGACCTGGAGGAACTCGCGGCGCCCCATTTTGTTCTCGTTGCTGTTCATAGTGGAGATGAGCCACGCTATTACGTCGCGCGGCGCATTGGCGAGCCAAAAGCGGGGGGAATTGCCGATGGAAGCGTGAGCATGAGGCTCAAGTGGGTTACTCCGGATTTTACGGAACGGCTTGGCGTGATACGGTCGCGATATGAAGTCGGTCAAGATCGTGGTTGAAAAGCACCGGGAAGGCTACGTCGCACATCCTCTGGGTCTCAATGGCGTCATCGTCGGAGAAGGTGACACTGCGGATCAGGCCCGAGCCGATTGTCAGTCTGCCATCCGCTTTGATTTGGAGACATTCGGGCCCGAGGCCTTGGACACTGAGTCACCGGTTTTGGAGGCATTTATCGCCGAGGGGCATGACTAAATTCCCGGTTGCGCATGATCCGCACCCAGGCAGGCATCCCGCGCGACGAATTCCTCCGAGCTTTTGAACATGCCTGAACCTCGCCCGCGCACGAGTGACGGGCGTCGCGGTCGCGAGCAAGCCGCAGCCGGGTCGGCGTTGCCCCATTCGAGAAATTTGGAGCGCGGGTCTGCGACCCGCAGCGGCGGGCATGCTTATCGGGCCTGGATATTTTTTCCATACCAACGGCAAGGCGAGGGTGCTGCGGCTCACCGAGCCGCGCTCCGGGCCAAACTGAGAATTACTGCCGCACCATCCCACGATTGACAGTTGCTCGGTGGCCCGTCAGAAAGTCTGCATGCATCGTCCCTTCCGCTTGTGCCTGGTGGTTTCCTGCCTCGGTCTGTCGGCGCTCGGTTCGCCGGACGCCGAGAGCGTCATAGCGCCGCCCCCCAAGCAGGGCGCGGCGTTGTTGAAGACCGACATCCTGGGTGTCTTCGCGCATCCGGACGACGAGACCGGTGTGGCGGCCACGCTGGCCAGCTACGCGCTGGGCCAGGGCCAGGTTGTGGCCAACGTTTATTGCACGCGCGGCGAGGGCGGCGGGAACATGGTCGGCACACAGTGGGGACCGGCGCTCGGCATCCTGCGTGAAGCGGAGTTGCGTGACTGTCTCAAGCGGCTCGGGGTGCGCTACTGTTTTTTTCTGGACCGCCTCGACTGGGCCTACACCGAGAGCCTGGCAGCGACGCTCCGCAAGTGGAACCACGAGGAAACCCTCGGCCGCCTCGTGCGGTTGGTGCGTGCCTTGCGTCCCGAGGTAATCATCACGATGAACCCCGCGCCGTCGCCCGGGCAGCACGGGCATCACCAGGCCGCCGGAGTGCTGGCCACCGAAGCCTTCGACGCCGCGGCCGACCCCAAACGGTTCCCGGAACAATTGACCAAGGAAGGCCTGACCGCCTGGCAGGTCCGCAAACTCTATTACGGCGGCAGCAGCGGGGTGACGATCGCCACGATCACCACCACCAACGCGCTGGCGGACGGAACGACGCCGGCGGACGCCGCCGCCGAGGCGCTGGCCAATCATCGCTCTCAGGCCTTCGGCAACTTCCGGAACTCGCCCTGGTTGCGCCGTCCACAATCCTTCACGCTGGTCAAGAGCGTCGTGCCGTTTGTGCCGCGTGAAACGGATTTACAGCGAGGACTGCCGGTGTCCGACTCGGCGGCGGTCCCTGTCCGCCTGCCCGAACCGGCCGCGGCACCGGTCGCACTTTCATTTGTGCCCCTTCCCGCGGTAGCCCGGTATCAGCAATGGGTGAAGGCACAGCACCTCGATCACGTCGCCGCTCAGTTCCAGGCGGATATCCCGCTGATCGCCGGCGAGGCAAACCCGGTGAGGCTGGAGGTCGAAAACCGCGAGGGGAGAGACCTGGCCGGGGAAGTCTCCATCGAGGTGCCCGCCGCTTGGCTTGTCGAGCGCACCACACAAGGTTTCAGCACGGCCAGCGGGCGCGCCACCACCTTGGCGTTCCAGGTAACGCCACCCACCGGCTCTCCTGACGCGGAATTGACGGCTCAGGCCACGCTCGGCGGAAACCTCCTGAAAGCCGTCTGCCGCGCTCACCCGGTGCCGCGCATGATCGTGCCGCGCGTGGGCGCGGCCCCACTCCTCGACGGCTCCGGTAACGGCTGGGAACAGATTCCGACCGCGGCCATTCCGCCAAGCAACCTGGTCGAAGGTCACGTGGCCAGTGCCGCGGACAGCAGCGCCACGTTCCAGTTGGCCTTCGATGAACAGAGACTTTACGTGGACGTCGAGGTCAAAGACGACGTCGTGGTCAGCAATATCGCCCCGAACGACATCCGCGGCCATTGGCGGAGTGACTCGGTCGAAATCTGCATTGACCCGGTGGGTGGCGCCGAGGACACCATGGGCTGTTTCAAGGTGGGCATTTTTCCGTTCGACACCACCGGGGTGGTGCGCGGGGCGCGCGACGCCGATGCCAACCAGGGGCCGATCGAGGACACGGCGCCCGGCACGCGGCTGGTGTCGCGGCGCACGTCCGACGGCTATCGGATCCAGGCGTCGATTCCGTTCAGCGAGATTGGTGTGAAGCCAACGGCGGGCCGGCGGTTGGGTTTCAATCTGATCGTTTACGACGGGGACAAGCGCAACGCGGCGATTGGCGAGAATATCAACAAGTCCCGCATCGCCTGGTCGCCGCGGCCCGGAGTGCAGGGGCGGCCGGAGGATTGGGGCCGGATCGAGCTGGAGTAACGAGCGAGGCGCGCCTCCGACCGCCTGCCTTGCCGTGAGAAGATTTCCGGTCTTTCTCTTCCGACGTTCATCCGCTCTGCGCGCCTCGCTGATCGAGTCCTTGAGACGGAGAACCCCGGCAGCGAACGGGACGCCAGCATCGGCACCTCTGATTTTGGAGCGCGGCTCTGCGACCCGCGGCAGCGGCGAGGCGGACGGGGCTTGGAACTGTCTTCAATCCCAACGGCAGGGGAACCTGCTGCGGCTCACCGAGCCGCGCTCCGGGCCAAAATAAAAATTGCGGTGCCAGAACCGCGCCAAAACTTGCTCTGATGACAGCGAGTTTCGAGGTTCAAGGACTCGAGCGAGGCGGGGGTCAAACCGGGTTTGGCGGGACCTGACCGGTTGCTCCGAAGCCGAGGGTGTCGGCGACGCCCTGCATTGCGGTGATCACATGGCTGACGTGATCCTCGAAGGGCAGGCCCAGGAGCGCCGCGCCCTGCTCGAGGTCATCCCGCTTGACGGCCGCGGCGAAGGATTTCTGTTTCATTTTCTTGCGCACGCTGCTGGCGGTCATCCCGGCCAGTTTTTCCGGGCGCACGTAGGCGACGGCGGTGATGAACCCGCAGAGTTCGTCCGCGGCGAACAGCGTCTTGCGCAGCGGCCGGTCGAGCGGATACTCGGCCCGGTTCCACTCGGCGTGGGAGAGGATGGCGCCGACGATCTCCTCTTCGGTACCGCGTTCGCGGAGGATGCGCGCTCCTTCGCGGGTGTGGGCGGGCGGGTCAGGCCAACGTTCGTAATCGAAATCATGAATCAATCCGGTGATTCCCCATAACTCCGGATCGGTGCCGAAGTGGACCGCGTAATGCCGGAGCGCGGCCTCGACGGCGTAGGCATGTTTGCGCAGGGATTCGGACTGGGTGTATTCGGTGAGCAGGCTGAGGGCTTCGTCGCGGGTCATGGTCAGAGGTTACCCCTCAGGTCCTCCTGTCATCAATACCCGACCGCGTTGAAAACGGAGTTCCCTTGCGCCGGCTTGCGGCGGTGGTTTGGTAGGGCGGCGGCCGCGGGCCGTGCCGCATCTTCGAATCGAGCCAGGCAACGCCCCGCGTGGGCGATCCCATCCGCCCCGGAGTCTCGAACGACGAAATGCGCCGACCAGCGCCCAGTCCAGCGGGATCCCTCAGCGCCGGGCCGGTGCGGGGAGCAGCCAACGGCGTGCCGCCGCCAGGGGGTTGGTCGCGCTGGCGACGTAGCTGGGTAGCTGGCGGTAATCCGGCGTCACGCATTCGCAAATCCCGCCCGCCTGGAAATCCGCGATCAGTTCCGTCCACATCTGCCGGGCCAACGTCGGACGCTCCCGGGCAACGGCCGTCATGACCCAGCCGGCCGCCGTCGCCCAGT
>JAGWYX010000341.1 GCA_018969165.1 Verrucomicrobiota bacterium | reverse complement strand
TGATCCCAGATCTGTTCGAGGTTCTTCTTCAACGCATACATACCATATCACATTTCTTGATTCTGCGGGCGGGGAGCTTGCGCTTGAGGCGGATGGCGGTGGGGTTGTCGATCGGTTCGTCTTTGTGAACCAAGCTGAGGCACTCCCGGAGTTCGTCCTGGGGCAGGCGCTGCATGCCGACCATGAGGCGGCATTGATTATCGGTGCCGCCGGGCCAGTTTTCGACGTGGGAGTCAATGGCCTTCCAGCCGCGCAGATTGAAATAGCCGACGCAGAAGTCGGCGCGTTGGGAGACGAGCAGCGTCTGTTCAAGGGCCGGAAGCAGTTCAGATTCGATGTTGTCGAAAATGCGTGGCATGGCCTTTCTTGAGTCTGATCGTGGGTTTTATAGCGGAGTATGATGGAGGAAGAAAGCGGTTTTCGGCTGGAACGTCTCTCTCCATCGCCGCAGATTGTCGCGTTCAGGGCAATTCATCGGAGAGGAGGGTACGGCGCAGGCCGCAGTGAATGGCGTTCTTCGAGAGCAAGCGTTACGGAGCGTTGCGCGGAGTGACCTGGCGCGAAAAAGAGCCGGCAATGACTGCGCACCGAGCATCCCCCGGGTTGGCGATTTGTCTGGGCCGGTGCTCGGGTGCACGGGCGCGACCGGGCCAGTCAAAGCGCCGCGGGGTCGGAACCGTCGTACTCAATGGCGGTGATTCGGTGTGGAGCGGCGCGGCCTGCCGCTGGAGCGCAACGCTGAATCAGCCGCCATTGAGTGCGGTCACTTGACCGGATTCAACACGGAGGACACGGAGGACACGGAGGAAATCGAAAGGGAGAGATTCCGGTTACGACTGTGGATGGGGCAGGCGCGAAGTTTTTTGAGGCGACCAGTCTGGCGGCCGCCTCAAAAGTCTTCACGCCAGGGGTCGGAATCGGAGGGTGACCGGCTTTCTGCCGACGAGTTGGTCGTTTCGAGACGGTCGGCGCGGCGATCTGCTGCTCGGGCCGTTATCGTCCTCGGTGAGCGGCGCGGGCCTGGGCGTGGAAGTGCCATTGACACAACTGCCGCAGTCCACTGGGCAGTCCACTTTTTTTAGGATTCTGTGGGTTTCAGTGGGGTTTCCCAGGTTGCCAAATCGGGTTTAAAGCCTCAAGTCCGAGGTGTTTATGCTTGTATGCGTTCCGATGCGTGTTGTCGCGAAATAACTTGCTGTAAACAGATCAAGTTTTGACGTCGCTTCCGTCGTCTGTGTTTTTCCCCACAAGGACTCTCTCAGCGAGGCGCGCAAAGCGGCTGGATCTCGGAAGAGAAAGACCAGAAATCTTCGGAGGACGGGGAATGAGGTCTGAGGCGCGCCTCGCTAGTCAATAATGAGAACTGACCCCTTTGCTTACGCGGAGAAGCGGCACTTAAAATGGAGCCGACCGGACCGTGAGACGGTACTACCCCGTTGGTCGAGGGCGGTCGGCCGCGGACCGTTAATCGTCATCGTCGCCACGCGCATGCGCGAAGACGAAGGCCGCGCGCGTCGGACCCGGCATCGGGTCGGTCGAGCCACGGACGGAATGCCAAATCACTTCGTTCAACCAGCGGTCGTCCACGGCGTCTTCTCTGGAGAAATCCATCGTGCGGGACAGGTCACTGCCCCAGGCGGTCCGGCGATTGCGCTCATGCAGGTCCACGTTGGCGGCCACGGCATGGTAGGGTTCCAGATCGGGCTGGCTCTGGAACGCGTTATACATCGGTGCCGCCGCCGCGTCGTACTGGGACATCGGCTGGAGGCCCAGGATCAACTCGATGGTGCGCAGCAGGCTGCTCGTCGAATACATCGTCGAATCCACCGCGCGCCGCCGGACGTAGGGGCTGATCACAAACGCGATGCTGCGATGCGCGTCCACGTGGTCCGGGCCGTCCTGGGCGTCGTCTTCGAGTACGAAGATGGCCGTGTGTGGCCAAAACTTCGAATGGCTCACGCCATCCACCAGTCGGCCGAGGCCCACGTCGTTTTCGGCGACCATGGCGGTGGGCGTCGGTTTGCCCGCCGCAGTGCCGTAGGTGTGATCGTTCGGCAGGCGCACAATCTGGAGGCGCGGCATGTCGCCGGTCGCCTCGAACCGCTTCATTTCCTCGAGGAAGCGCTCGGCGCGTTTGACGTCCGGATAATCCAGGTCCCAGCCGTGGAACCAGGGATCGAAATGGTTTTGCAGGGCGACCACGCGCGTGCTGCTGGGGTCCCGCAAGGTTTTGCCGTTGTTGATGAACTCGCCGTAGTTGCGGTAGCTGACGCCGGCCTGGCGCGCCCGGTCCCAGAGATAACCGTTGGCCGGCATCGCGACGTGGAAGTTGCCTTCACTGGGATACGGGTATTTGCCATGCTTGTCGTGCCCGTAACTCAAGGGCCAGGATTTCTCGACGAAATCCGTCGCATATGCGCCCATCGACCACTCGTGGCCGTCGGCGCTCACCTCGGCATCGACGTAAAAATTGTCGAGCAACACAAATTGACTCGCGAGCCGGTGATGGTTTGGCGTGACCCGCTCCGGGAACAGGCAGAGGTGCGGGTCCCCGTTGCCCTCACGCAGATCGCCGAGCACCTGGTCGTAGGTGCGATTCTCCTTGATCACGTAAATGCAATACTTGATCGGACTCGGATCGCCCGGCTGGAGCGGAATCGGGCTGTCTTCCGGGCGCGCGGCCGACACGGTCAGGTCAGACTTCAGCGGCGAGCAGTGATAGGCCAGCGCCGTGTCCCGCCGCAATTCATCCTGGAGGGCCTTGCCTTTCGGCAGCGGAATGACGCTGAGGGTGCCGCGCATCAGGCCGCCGATGTATTCGTGGTGCGGGTTAGCCTTCGAGGTGATTCCCTTGCCGTTGGCGACGAGGAGGAACTTCCCGTTCGGGGTCACACGCACGGACGTGGGATACCAACCAACCGGGATGAACCCGAGCGATTGGCCCCGACCCGGCGTGCTCACATCGAACACGGCGACGTTGTTGTTATCGGCATTGGCGACGAAGAGGGTTTTCTCGTCGCGCGCCAACGCCAGGCTGTTGGGGGTCGAGCCCGGCGGAGCGGACGGATAGAGCGACGCGGACAGCGTCTCGATGGACTGGCCGGAGTCGGTATCGAGGACGGTGACGGTATTGCGATTCCCGTTGGCCACGTACAACCGTCTGCCCGATTTCGTCAGCAGCATCTCGTTGGGATGTTCCTGGGTCGGCCAATGGGCGAGCACGCGGTTGGACTTGAGGTCCACCACGGCGACCGCCGCCTGGGCCCAAAGGCTGACGTAGAGCCGTTGGCGACGGGCATCGACACGGCAGGCGTAGGGGAATGGGGCGTCCGCGCCGGTGGTCTCGGCGAGGGCTTCGCGGCGTTTGCTCGCAGCCGCCAGGTCAAACTCGCTTGGCGGGACCACCCCACGGGCTCCCGGGCCGACACCCGCGGCGCCGATCCGGATATCCTGAACGCGCGGACCGGCGGCCAGGTCGATCTTGGTGACGTCCTGTCCCCAGAGGTTGGCGACGTAGAGATGATGGCCGTCAGGGGTGAGGGCCATCCCGGCCGGGATGCCGCGCGCCTTGGGATCGCGCAGTTGGATGGGGTGCTCATCCGAAAGCCGGCCGTCGTGGAAGGCAAAGGTGTGGATCACCTCATTGCCGGCGCCGCTGCAGTAAATCGTTCTGCCATCGGGCGAGAACTCGAGACCGTAAAAGGCCTCGGGGATTCGCGTGCGTGAGGCGACCCGTGCGCTCGGCACCTCGACCACGACGATTTCCTGCCGGCCGTAACCGCAGTGCAGCACGGCGGCGTAGCGACTGCCGGGGTGAACGGCGATATTGACCGGGAAATCCCCGAGCGGGACCTGTCGGCCAGCGGGCCGCAGGGACCATTGGTTGGGCAAGAGGACCGATCCGTCGGCGCGTCGGCCCGGCCAGTGCGCGACCGCGGTCGGGTGTGGGTCGGCGACCTGGGCGGCCACAGGGGCGGCGGCGATCAGCAACAGTGAACAAACCTGTCCGCGCCCAAATTTCGTCAGCATCCTCCGTTTATGCCAAGGGCCGGGACGCATTCCAAAATGTTTTTTATATGAGTGAACACCTGGCGCTCATCCTGAACGGGCTGTGGGCAGGGCGGCGGCCGCTTGGCCAGGCGGCGCGGCCCGCGACGATCATTTCCTTGGGTCTGAGACCCAGCAACGCTTGAGTCCGGTGGGCGACGGATTGTGGCGCGGCCAGAGGCGGCCAGGTCTTCAGCAGAGCCACAGCCACATGATCCCAGACCGCCTGCAAACCAATCCTCAACGAAAGCATTTCAATGTCGCCAGCCGATAGCGATCGGTTGTGTGCCTCGATCTGAGCTTGCAGGTCAAAAAGGAGGCCAAAAATTGGCTCTAAGGGCATAAAAAGGGGTGGAATTCTCCGTATCCAATTCGTGACCAAATGGTTGTCCAGGCGACAGCAAATACCCCTATTTGCTTGCCAGGTCTTCGAGCAGGCGCGCGACCAGCGCGGTCCAGCCGGTCTGGTGGCAGGCGCCCAGGCCGCGCCCGGTCTCGCCATGAAAATACTCGTGGAACAGCAGCAGGTCGCGCCAGTGCGGGTCATTCCAGAATCGCGGATCGTTGCCATGACAGGGGCGCTGGCCTGCCGCATCGGGCAGAAACAACCGGCTGACACGGGAGGCAATCTCGCGTGCGATCTGCTTCAAATTCATCTTGTGCCCGGAGCCGGTCGGGCATTCGACCTGGAGGGTATCGCCGTAGAAATGGTGGTAGCGTTCCAGGGCCTCGATCAGGAGATAATTCAAGGGGAACCAAACGGGCCCCCGCCAGTTCGAGTTGCCGCCGAACAGCGGCGTGTTGGATTCGCCGGGGACGTATTCGACGCGGTATTCCTGGCCGCCGGCCCGGAAGAGGTAGGGCTGCGCCTGGTGGATTTTCGAGAGTGAGCGGAGGCCGTACGGCGAAAGAAATTCGTTTTCATCAAGCAGCCGGCTGAGCACCCGTTGCAGTCGATCGCGCGCCGGGATCGCCAGGAGCCGCAGTGCGCCGCCGGTGTGACCTTGTCCTTCCATGTAGGAGATATGGCGGGCGAGGTCCCGCCGATTTTCCAGAAACCAGCGCATGCGTTTGGTAAAGGCCGGCAGTCGCCGGAGCACGTCGGCGCCGAGGACTTCGACCGCGAACAAGGGAATGATGCCCACCATCGAGCGCACCCGCAGGGGGATTTGTTGACCGTCCAGATGGAGCCGGTCGTAGTAGAAGCCGTCGGTCTCGTCCCAGAGCCCGGTGCCGCCCAGGCAGTTCATGGCGTCAGCGATCGCCACGAAGTGCTCGAAGAATTTCGAGGCCATGTCTTCGTAG
>JAGWYX010000340.1 GCA_018969165.1 Verrucomicrobiota bacterium | reverse complement strand
TGTTGATTGCCGTCCTGGATTACGCGGTGCGGGATGGCTTGGTCCTGGACAATGCCGCCCGCCGGGCGGTGCCGACCCGCAAGATTCCGAAAGCGAAGATTATGATTCCGACGCGCGACCAATTCCGGGTCCTGGTCGAGACAATCCGGCAGGCGGACAAACGGGCGCAAACCGGGGCCAACCTGGTGGAACTGCTCGGCTACTCGGGGATGCGTCTCGGCGAGGCGGTCAACCTGACCTGGGGCGATATCGACTGGGACCGTGGGAGCTTCACCATCACCGGCGGCGAGCGCGGGACCAAGAATCACGAGGTGCGCGTGGTGCCGTTGTTTCCAGCGATGCGCGAACTCCTCGAACGCATCCGCGGGGACCGCCAGCCCGAGGCAGTCGAGCGCCTCATCCCGTTCAGCGGTCCCAATGGCGCAGCGACGGCGATCAAACACGCGTGCCAGCGGGCCGGGCTGCCTCATTTCCTGCATCATTCGATGCGGCACTACTTTTGCAGCAACGCGATCGAGGCCGGAATCGATTTCAAGGTCATCGCCGGCTGGCTGGGCCACAAAGACGGTGGCTTCCTGGTGGCCAAGACCTACGGGCATTTGCGCGATGCGCACTCGTTCGAGATGGCGAAGCGCATGACCTTTTCGGCGCTGGACGTTCCGCCGGCCAACGTGGTGCCGTCGTCGCAGGCGGCCACTGCGTGACACGCAGTTTAGAACCGGTTGTAGAGTCCTCGTCGCTGCGTCAGCGGTGTGGCCGAAACCGGCGGTCTTGCGTGGCTGAACCCCGGCCGAACCTCGGTTTGACTTTGGATCGCCGCCGGTGTTTACTCTCAGCGGCACGACGATGAGCATCACAATTCAACTGGATTTGCCGGAAGCAGTGGCGGCCAAGGCCAAGGCCAAGGGTTTGCTGGATCCCGCCAAGGTCGGTCGTTTGATCGAACGCGAATTGGAGTTAGAGGAGCCGCTGCGCGCCTATCGGCAGATGGTCGAGCAGATGCGCGCCTACCCGGACGACCAGCCGATGACAATGGACGAAATCCAGGCCGAGGTAACTGCGGTGAGGGAGGAGCGGCGGCGGCGTGCGGGCGGTCGCTGACACCAATGTCCTGGTTTCTGGGCTGATCTGGGGTGGCCCACCCGCTTCGCTTCTCGACCGCGGCGCACTTCGACTGATTGGCTTGGTCACGAGCGAGGAAATCTTGCTGGAATTGGAAGGCGTGCTCTCCCGTCCGCACCTGGTGGAACGGTTGCGGCTGCGCGGCCGAACGGTCGCCTGCGTAATGCAGACATATCGAGCCGTGGCGCAGTTGATGATGACAACGAGATGCCGAATACGCACACGAAGGAACTCGAAAACACCGCCATGGCACCGGGGCGCGGGGCCGCGATGTCTTGTCTCTCAGATGAAAGGCCCGGAGTGGAGCGTTCGCCCGGTTGCGCAGGCCCAGACGCGCAGATACGAGCATCGTAGCCGGAGCAACCGGCCGAGGAGCGGAACGCAGGGGCTTTCAGGCTGAGTGACAAGCTGGAATTGGGGGGCGGCGTGAGGGCGGCAGTTTCGCGGAGCCACAGCCTCGCAGGAAGGAGAAGCGTAGGCGGAGCGAAAGCTGCCGCTCTCAAGACGCGGGGAAACCGCCTGTCTCGGAGGATTCGAGACGGTGGAACGAATGCAATGAAAGCGCCTGCCAGTGGAGCGGTTCTCTGGCGGCGTTGGAATGGAATCGAGTGGAACCGGCTCGAATCGTCTGAGTCAGGCTCCGAGAGCAGCCGATGTGTCGTTGCAGCATTTGGAGGCCCAGGCTCGGACGCAGGAGAACCGTAACCGGAGAATTCTGCGGCGACTCATCGGCGGTCCCAGCGGGCACACCTACTTCATCCGGCGTTCACTGGCGCGAATGTCCCGGATGCGTTCCAGCAACTCGTCGAAGTAATCCGGCACACCCGGTCTCGGCGGGTTTTTGAGGCGTTCGTCATCCAGAACGAACCCCTTGCGCAGGTATTCTTCCAGCCGGGCCGTGGCCCAGCGGCGGAATTGGGTGCCGCGAGGCGAGCGCACGCGGTAGCCGACGGCGAGGATCATCTCCAAATTGTAGTGTTTCACGGGGCGTTCGACCTGCCGACCGCCCTCGGAACGAACTATTAAGTAATCCTTAATAGTTGCCTCGGCGGGCAATTCCCCCTCGGCAATGATCTTCTTGATATGGAGGTTGATGTTAGGGACACTGGTCTGGAACAGCTGCGCGATTAGCGCCTGGGTCAGCCAGACGGTGCCCTCCTCGAAACGGCACTCGACCCGCGTCTTGCCATCAGCGGTCTGGTAAAGAACGATCTCGCCGCCGGGCGATCTGGGTTCCAGTTCGTCGCTCACGGGATACTTTCCTCCGCGAAAATCGCAATCCGCACCGCAAACTCCAGGAACGTCTTTTCAACCGCGAATGAACGCGAATGGACGCTAATCGCCTGGCTTCGGCTGGTGGGTCTGGAATTGGAGTTCATTAACATTTATTCGCGGTTGGTCAAAACGATGCTCCCACTCCAGCTTCGCGCGTTTGAGATTGAGAATGACGCCAACCCTATGGCCGGTGATTCTCAGATAATTCAGCATCTGCCCCCGTTCGTGATCGCTGATGGACTCAATGACCTTCGTGTCCACGACCACCGCACCAAACACGACGAGGTCCGGCACGTACTCACCCACGGTCACCTGTTTATAGACCACGGTGTACCGTGGCTGCTGCAAAAATGGAATCTTCCGGAGGCCGAACTCGACTACCAGGGCGTCTTCGTATGGCTTCTCGTTGAGTCCGTGCCCCAGTTCATTTAGCACTTCCATTGCGCAGCCCACGATCTGGTACACCTCGTCTTTCCGAACAAGATCCGAACCGCGAATGGACGCGAACGCACGCGAATCTTTCTGGCTTCCGCTCAAACTTTCCGCTGGAAAATCATTCGCGTTCATTGGCGTTCATTGGCGGTTAAATCAGTTCCAACTGCCCCGGTTTGGGGGGCGCTTTGGGCAGGTTCTCGACCTGCAACGAATAATCATCATGGCCCCATTCGCAACGGTTCAGCACCGTCTTGGGGATTTTTTTCACGGTCAGATTCGGCCAGCGGTCAGCTTTGCCGCGAAAGGCGGCGCAGAGCACGAGGAGCGTGCGTTCCGACCCGACTTCATCGCTCAATTGCTGCAACTGGTCCGCGCTCAGGTTTTGTGTCGTGACGAAAATGAAGTCACGCTCGGTGGAATGGCCGTGCTGCCAATAGAGCGTGTCGCTGGGCGCGTAGGTGACGGCCTTCTCGCGACTGGCGAGATCAACATCCTTCTGAGCCAGACGCTGCTCGTACTCTCGGCGGGTGGACGCAACCAATGGCGCGGCCAGCGATTCAGTCAGTTTGATTTCGTTTTGGCATTTCGGACAAATGATGGTCGGCTCGGTCATAAAAAGTCATTCGAGAGAATCGCGCCGAGCAAGGCCGGCGTCGCCTTTCCCGTCGTCGTTCTGGTCGCCCGAGCGGTTGAGGCTCTTTTGATCGGGGTCCAGCCAGAAATCACCCGGCGGAATGGGAGGCTGGAACGCGATGAGGATGCTCACGCAATCGCAGCGAGGTCCGTGGCAGACTCTGAGGATGGCCTCCTGGGCATGGGCAGTTGGGGTTGACGGGGATTCATCCTCGCCGGCGGGAAGGAGCCGGAGGAGCGGCTGCAGTCGGGGCCGGTTCGCCTTCTTGATCCAGGTCAGTTCGAGTTTTTGTTTTTCGGGATTCATTTAACCGCAGAGAACGCAAAGGGCGCAGAGACCGGAAATGGCACGCCCCGGCCACTTGGTGCATTTTTTGATCATGGTGGGAGAGTCATTGCGGCTGCCAGTTTGCCGGCGGCCAGACGGGCACGCGATGGTTAAGCTGGGCTAGGACATCACCAACGGCTTTGACCAGTTTGCGAAAGGACCGATTGCGTTGGTGGGCCGCCTGCATGTCGAAGTGATGGCTCATGCCGGGTTGATCGCCGGTTTCGGAATAGGCGCGATCGCCAGGCATAAACTCTTCGAGCGCGCCCTTGGCATCGCGTTTGGATTCGGGGTCTGGCGGGCTGGTGGCACTCGTGCGGATGCCGTAACGTCCGCGCAAGGATTCGAGAGCAGCCAGAAACCACGTTTCATATTCGCGGTAGGCGACGACAACGTCGCAAGGCATGCCAGCGGCGGCTTCCTGCGCCCACACGCGAACGTCAGCGGCGAGCGTTTTGGGACAATCGTCTTCGCCGTCAAACAGGATGACGATGGCGGCACATTCGGGTTGCAGCCGCGCCAGTCGGATTCCCGCCTGAACGCCTTCCTTGCTGCGGAGTTGCGACTGAGTGCGGCGAATGGGCCGGCCAACGCCGATGTGGTGGCAATTGGCTTCCGCGAACAAACGCCGCAGCAAAACCGGAGCTGCCGCGACCTCGCCGTAGCCTTCGACGATCGGATAGACCTTCATGCGAGGCTTTCAAAAAGGTTGCCATCGCGGAGGTCGTCCGAACTGGTGAAAAGTTCCTCGGGGTGAAGGGCATTGGCACGAAGCAATTCGCCGGCGCCCATCAGATGCTGGCGCATCGCCTCCCGCGTGGCTTGCGACGGCAACAAGAGATGCGACGCGCCCTCTTCCCAGGAAACGATGCGCAAATTGGCATCGGTAATCCATTTGGCATCGAGTAATTCCGGGCTGTGGGTGGTGGCCACGACCTGCATGGTTTTGGCCGCCCTACGGATAAGATCCAGGACCGCGCCAAGCGCGCCTGGATGAATAGTAGCCTCGGGTTCCTCAATGACGAGAATGCTGGGCCTCGGTTTCTGAAACACCGCCATGATCAAGCCGACGGAGCGCAGGGTGCCGTCGGACATGTTGAAGGCGTCAAAGGTGAGTTTTTTCTTTTCACCCCATTCCTGCGAGAAGCTCATCGAGAGTTTATTGCCGTGCTTTTTGGGAGCCACGGATTTGGTGGCGGGAACAATGGATTCCAAAATGCGGTTCACTTCGGCATGATTCGGCTCTGCGCCTTCGCGGCGCAGCAATTCCTGGAGAACACTAGCGGCATTGCCACCATCGGGTTTTAAGGCGATGCCGCTGTCCGGGTCCTGCATTTCACGGAGCTTGGAAGGTTCGATGGAATAAGCGCGCATGGCTCCCAGGATTTTAAAGACAGGCGCGAACCGTTCGTCACCGCCGACCAGCGGCAGCGCCAGGGCGGATGGTTCCAATGCCGGCGTCAGGCCCTCGACATTGCTTTTCCATTTGTCGGCGCGATCAAACCACCAGCGGGTGCCGTCAATGCTTCGGACGAGGCATTGCTCATGAACGATTCGGAAACCGTAA
>JAGWYX010000339.1 GCA_018969165.1 Verrucomicrobiota bacterium | reverse complement strand
GCACGATTCGCATCCCTTCAGGATGCGCTGGCGGAACCCCCGTTGCTGGGCTGCACAATTCGCAATCCTGGACTTCGAGCTTCGAATCCTCTAAGAAGCCCCGACTGGGATAATTGGGAGTCGGAAGGCCATGGACGCGCTATATTCCTCACGTCGTGCGGCAGTCGGGCGGAGCATCCTGAATGGATGCAGAGATCCCAGCCCAGCGTTGCGAGGCACGAGCTACGCTGGGGATAGCGGGTCGGAAAGATAGACAACCCTGAAGGGGTTGCATCACTTGCAGCAAGCAGTTCAATCCCACACATACCGTTCGTCAAACTGGACTTCGTAGCGTTCCAGCAACCGCCGCAGCTCGTCCTGGAAGCCAACCTTGCGATGGTGCTCTTCCTGATTGGCGATATAACTCCGGACCGCCTCCAATTGCGAAAACCCGATCGAGAACATCCCGTACCCGTTCTGCCAGGCAAAATCAGGCAAGGTCTGGACGCGTTCCTTGATCCACACCGACGACCCGCGTTTGACCTCCTTGACCAGGTCCGCCGGCGTGCCGGTGCGGGACAACAAGCACAACAGGTGAACGTGATCCTCGACCCCACCGACGATGATCGGCGGGGAATCGAGATGGACGAGGATGCCGCCGAGGTAGCGGTGGAGTTCGGCGCGGAGGGCCGGGTCGCGCAGGAACGGGCGGCGGTCCTTGGTGGAAAACACGGTGTGCACCAGGATTTTGGCCAGGGATTGGGGCATGGGATATTGGGGCGTTTGAGGTGGGGCAGTGGCAAGGGCTCGTCACCGGGGCAAGCGGTCCGCGGTGAGGGGCGAAAGCCGTCCGTACGGAACACCCCTGCCACCTGCGCGCAACACGACCGCCGCATCCTGAAGGGATGCAGAGCTTCCAGCCCAGCGTTGCGAGGCACGAGCTACGCTGGGCACGGCCGATCGGAAAAATGCGCAACCCTGAAAGGGTTCCATCACGTGATTCGGCATCGGTTCCATCATGGTCTATCTGATCGCGAGTTGCCCTTGTCCGATACCGCGCTCGATTCGCCGTTCCGCCAGGGAGGATTCTACGACAGGATCGGATTCAGCTCTCTTCCCCCGTGACGAAATCGTGAGCACGCTCGTGATCGGAACTGATTCTTCGGGTGACCGACATTAGCCGGCGCGCGGTTTGCTCGCTGGTCAGGAAATCAATTTGTTCAGTTCTTCTGGTCACAGATTGGAGAGTCGGGTTTTCCTGGAGGTCATGGAGGATTTCATTATACCGAGAGCAATCCATGTTGAAGCGGGAGGGCGAAGTCAAGCATAAATGATAGCAGAGTGGTGTTCTGGTTAGGCGCGCTGTTTCATCATCGTGATCGCGCTAATGAATTTGTGGGTAAACCGGCGGCTCGCCCCATTGCGCCGGTGACCGCTGGCATGGCTCTGTTGCCCGAGGAGATTGTTTGCACGTCGTGACGCAATAGCGTGTCGATCTCTTCACTCGACGCTGACGATTGATGCAACCCTTTCAGGGTTGATGATCGTTTTGTCGATATGGCACCCAGGGTAGCTCGTCCCTCGCAACCCTGGGCTGCACGATTCGCATCCCTTCAGGATGCGCTGGCGGAACCCCCGTTGCTGGGCTGCACGATTCGCATCCCTTCAGGATGCGCTGGCGGACCCCTCACAACCCTGGGCGGCACGATCGGCATCCCTTCAGGATGCGCTGGCGGAACCCCCGTTGCTGGGCTGCACAATTTGCAATCCTGGACTTCGAACTTCGAATCTTCAACCTCCAGCATCGAGCTTCGCCGCGAAAAAAAAGCCCCTCCCGCGCGGAGGGCGGGAAGGGCTGGGAGAGGGGGTGGCTGACGCCGCCGGGCCGGCTTACAGGTGCCAGCCTTTGCGGAAGCGGCGGTGGACGAATTGCGCCGCTTTGGAGGTGTTGGTCGCGCGCATCCGCGGGCCGTCCCATTCCAGTTTCTCGCCGACGCGCAGGGCGACGTCGCCGAGCAGGATGATCTCGGTCAGGTAAGCGGCGATGCCGAAGTTCGAGTAGGGAGCGGGCCCGCCCTTAATCGCCTCGATCCACTCGAGATGGTGGCGGCGGTCGGTATCCGGGCTGAGGGTATTGCGCGGGATGGTTTGGGGGATATCCTGGAGGGCAGGATGTTTGTTGCCCGAGACGTATTCTTTTTCGTCGTTGAGTTTGACGTAGAACTGGGCGCCGTAATCGTCAGGCGAGAAGAGCTTGCCCTTGGCGCCAACGAGCAGGCAGCCCGACCCGGGCAATTCGCCCTGCATCTCGACGATTTCCTTGGTCACGTCCGGCGTGGGGCGGAAGGTCTTCGGGTCGCCCGGTTTGCCGTCGTACCACCAGAACTCGACTTCGGGCAGGCCCTCGCGTTCGGGGAAGCGGAAGCGGATTTTGGAGCTCAGGGGATAGCTCTCGGTATTAATGCCGGTCGAGACGGCCTCGATTTCGTTGGGGTAACCGAGTTTGGCGGCGCGGAACGGCATGTTGCAGGTGTGACAGGCCATGTCGCCGAGGGCGCCGGTGCCGAAGTCCTGCCAGCCGCGCCAGACGAACGGATGATAAACGTTCTCGCCTTTCTTCACGAAGTCGTTGCCTTCCTTGTAACGATGCAGGAAGGGGCGCATTTGGGCCGGGCCGATCCAGAGATCCCAATCCAACCAATCCGGCACGGCATCTTCGCCCGGGGGCCGGTCCTGGCCTTGGGGCCAGATCGGGCGGTTGCTCCAGACGTGGATTTGGTGGACGGCGCCGATGGCGCCGGCCTGGACGACCTCGACGGCGCGGCGCAGGCCGCTTTCGGAGCTGCCCTGGTTGCCCATTTGGGTGACGACGTTTTTTTCTTTGGCGATCTTGCGCATCTGGCGCGCCTCGTACACGGAGCAGGTGAGCGGTTTCTGGCAATAGACGTGTTTGCCCATTTTCATCGCCATGATGGCGGCGCAGGCGTGGTGATTGTCGGGCGTGCTGACAATCACGGCGTCGAGGTTCTTGCCGATTTGGGGGAGCATCTGGCGGTAATCGCGGAAGACCTGGGCCTGGGGATACTTGTTGTGGCGCTCGTCCAGTGAATTGCGATCCACATCGCACAGGGCATAAATATTCTCACCGGAGCAGCAGTCCGTGTCGCTGGAGCCTTTGCCGTTGACGCCGATCTGGGCGATGTTGAGCTTGCTATTGAGGTTTTGGCCGCGGAGGAGGTAGGGACCGCTCAGGGCCGTGGCGCCGAGCGCGAGCGAGGAGTATCGGATGAACCGACGTCGGGAGATGCCGGAGGTGAGGATGGAATCGCGATTGTTCATATGAAATCCAATACGCTGGGAGCAGGATCGACTCAAGCACTAATTTGAACACGGAGCGCCGGGCCGGCGTCGGTATCATAGGCCGGCGCGGAATCGAGATCAAACAAGCTTGTTGCTCTAAACCGGTCCCTTTGCTATGCAAGCGGCGGGTGTTTTAACGCGGGCGAATCTAGACATCTGAACCTGCCGCCGGAATCCTGCCGGGCGCGGGACTGGGGCCTGCCAAACCAGGCCAGCCAATTCCCGGCTCGGGCGCGTGGAACTCCTGCGTTGCGCATATAAAACGAAAGACCGAATGACAAAAGAATCCACTTCATGGGCGCCAGGCGTTGCATTGGCGATTTTACTGGGCGCGGCTGCGGCCGCGGAGATGCTCCTGGGCGGGGCAAGCTGCCGGGCGGCGGACAACCCCGGGGGGGCGGAAATGGCGCCGTTGCCGCTGGAGCTGCCGCCGCCGGGTTACGCGGGGACGCCAAAGGACCTGCCGACGGACACGACGGCCGAGAAACCGACGGGCAAGCCGCGGTCGCCGTTTCTGGCGCCCAAAGGGGTCAAGGACGTGGCGCTGGGCAAACCGGTCACCAGCAGCGACAAATCGCCGATCGCCGGCGATTTGAAGCAGATCACCGACGGCAAGAAGGACGCGTTTGACGAGAACGTGGTGATCCTGCGTCGCCGGACCCAGTGGGTGCAGATCGACCTGCAGGGTCAATACAAGCTTTACGCGATCCTGATCTGGCACGACCATAAAGCGCCGATGGTTTACCGGGACGTGATCGTGCAGGTGTCCGACGATCCGGACTTCACGCAAAACGTTAAAACGCTGTTCAACAATGACCAGGACAACAGCTCGGGTCTGGGCGCGGGGACGGACCGCGAGTATTTCGAAAGCTACGAGGGCAAGCTGATCGACGCCAAAGGGGTCACGGCCCGCTACCTCCGGTGCTACAGCAAAGGCAGCACCGACAGCGCCCTGAACTGTTACACCGAGATTGAAGCCTGGGGTCTGCCGGCCCAATGAAGGGGCGGTTGGCGCTGGGAATCCTGCTGGCCCTCTGCCTGGGGGTGGCCCTGCGGGTGCCCCAGTTGAATCGCCGCCCGATGCACAATGATGAAGCGGTCAATGCCCTGAAGTTCCGGGAACTCTGGGAAGGGGGCCGCTATCGCTATGACCCCAATGAATATCACGGGCCGACATTGGAGTATGCGACACTGGCAACGGCGGCGCTGACACCCGGCCGGGGGTTTAACCAGCTCACCGAGACGAGCTTTCGCCTGGTGCCGGTTGGCTTCGGCCTGGGCCTGATCCTGCTGCTGCCTTTGCTGGCGGATGGCCTGGGGCGGGTTGGGGCGGGCTGTGCCGCGGTGCTGACGGCGGTCTCGCCGGCGCTGGTGTTCTACAGCCGGTATTACATCCACGAGATGTTGCTGGTGTTTTTCTCGGCCCTGGTGCTGGCAGCGGCCTGGCGCTACACGCGCAGCCGAACCGCCGGCTGGAGCCTGCTGACGGGCGTGGGTTTGGGACTGATGGCCGCCACCAAGGAGACATTCGTGCTGGCGCTTGGCGCCATGGCGGTGGGCGCGGCAGGCGCGATTTTCTGGCGCACTCGAGGCGAGCGTCGCCGGGTGGAACTCCGGTCTCTGTGGAACGCGCGTCATGCGGCGCTGGGGTTGGTGGCCGGCCTGCTGATCGCCCTGGTGTTGTTCTCCTCTTGTTTCACGAACCTCGCCGGACCGCTGGATGCCGTGCGGACCTACCTGCCGTGGCTGAACCGCGCGCGCGGTCACTCACCCCACGACCACAGTTGGCTCTTCTATTTCCATCGTCTCTTGTTTTTTCACCGCCCCAATGGACCGATTTGGAGCGAGGGCATGATTCTGCTCCTGGCCGGCGTCGGGGGGATCGCCGCGCTGACCCGCCGCGGGCTGGGTGATACCCATGTGCTGCTGGTTCGGGCGATTGCGATTTACACCGTGGTATTGACGGGGGTTTATACCGTCATTGCTTACAAGACGCCCTGGTGCGCCCTCGGGTTCTGGCAAGGAACGATCCTGC
>JAGWYX010000338.1 GCA_018969165.1 Verrucomicrobiota bacterium | reverse complement strand
CGGAGTTGCTTGCGAAATGGCCGCCGGCACCCACTCCTCGCGGAAGACCAGACACGCTGAGGGCGACTCCGTCTGCACGGGGCGGATCCAGAATCGCTCGCGTGCAAACGGGTAAGTCGGTAGCGACACAATCCGCGGGCGCTCTCCCGGTGATAAATTTGCCCACTCAATTTCCGCCCCGGCCGCGTAACTCCTTGCCACGGCCGTCAGGGCCGCTCGGCGTAGCGCCAGGTCGTGCGCGCGGCACTCGGCGTAGATCTGATCTGAGCACCGCGCAGCGGTGCCGGCGGCACGCCCCGCGCCTGAACTTCGGCCACTGACAGCGTTCTCTTTAGGTTCGCCGGCGATTAACGCCACCAGCGTTTCCCGCAGCTCTTGAACCGACTCGACCACCAGGGCGCAGCGCTCCGTGAAATGGGTCCGGCCGAAATTCAAGGTGTGGCTCACGTCGGCCAGGTTCGGGGCGGGCGCCTCGGCCAGAAACTCCAGCAACTCTCGCAACCTCTGGTTTAGGCACTCTCCTGTTTTTGCGGAGATCGCGATCAGGCGCGCACCGCGATCGGAGTTGGATTCGACTCCGACGGCCGGCGCCTCCTCCAGCAGCACATGCACATTGGTGCCACTAAAACCGAACGAGCTGACCGCCGCCAGCCTGGGTTGCCCGTCCTGCGCCGGCCACGGCGCGCTGGCCCGATTGAGGTAGAACGGGCTGCTCGCGAAATCGATGTGTTCGTTCGGCTGATCAACGTGGATCGACGGGACCAGGCGACGGTGGTGCAGACTGAGAACCGCCTTGATGAAACTGGCCACGCCCGCCGCGGCCAACGTGTGGCCGATGTTCGGCTTTACCGATCCGATCGCGCAGAACTGCTGCCGCGCGGTGGAGCGGCGGAATGCTCGGGTCAACGCCGTCACCTCGATCGGGTCGCCCAGCTTGGTGCCGGTGCCATGCGCCTCGACGTAACCAATCCGCTCCGGATGGATCCCGCAGTTCGAGTACAGCCCCGCCTCCAGCGCCTCTTGCGCGACAGCGCTCGGCGCGGTCAACCCGTTGGTCGCGCCGTCCTGGTTCATCGCGGTCCCCTTCACCACCGCGTAAATCCGGTCTCCGTCCGCCACCGCCCGCTCCAGCGGCTTCAAGACGACCACTCCGACGCCCTCGCCCAGCACAAACCCGCTCCCCTGCTGATCAAAGGTCCGGCAGCAGCCGTCCACCGAGAGCATGCCCGCGTGACTGGTCATCACGTGCATCTCCGGCGTCGCCATGACAAACACGCCGCCCGCCAGGGCCAGGTCGCTTTCGCCTCGCGCCAGGCTTTGGCATGCCAGGTGAATGGCCGACAGCGAAGCGGAGCAGGCCGTGTCGATGGCCATGTTCGGTCCCTTTAAGTCCAGCAGATATGCAATCCGCGCCGCCAGCACGCAACCCGCTGCGCCCAGCAGGACTTGAGCCGTGGAAGGATTTCCCGCCGCCCTCCACGCCCCGGTGTAATCCCCGGGGCCGACCCCCGCGAATACCCCGCAGGCCCGGCCCGCCAAGCGCTCCGCCGACCAGCCGGCGTCCTCCAACGCCGCCCACGCCGACTCCAGGAAAAGCCGCTGCTGGGGATCCATTTGCTGGGCGTCGGCCGGCGAAATCTTGAAAAAGAGCGGATCAAACGCGTCGGCGTCCTCCAGAAATCCACCCCACTTGGAGCAGGCCTTGTTCTCCCGCCCCGGCTCCGGATCGTACCAATCCACGACCGACCAGCGCGATGCCGGGACTTCCGTCACCGTGCAGGCGCCCGCTTCGAGGTTGCGCCAGAATTCGCGCAGGTTCTTCGCCCCGGGAAAACGTCCCGCCATCCCTATCACCGCGATGTCGCCCGACGGCTGCCGGGCGCAGGAACCGGACGCACCCTTCGTCCCGCTCCCGGTTTCAGGGGAGCCGCTCGATGGCGGCAAGCGCTTCGCGAACCCGGCGGCGACGGCAGCCGGCACCCCGGTCGTGGCCGCATCCCGAGGCGCCCCGGCCAAACCCGTCACGTAGGCAGAGAGCCGTTCGATCGTGGGATGGTCATACAAGTCCGCCGCCAGCAGCGGGACTCGGTACCGTTCCGAAACCTTCCGCACGATCTCAACCCCAAGAATCGAGTCCACTCCCAAATCGCCAAATTTCTCGCCCGTGTCCACCGAGTCCGCGGGGACGAAAAGCGCGCCCGCAACGATGCCGCGCACCGCCTCGACCATGGCCGGCGAGGCGGGCGGGCGGCTCCCTCCTGCGTCGGGGAAACTGGACGGCCCCGGTACCCCGGAGGGATTCCATCGCACCGGAGCCAGGTGGATTGGCCCCGAGCCGGCCACTGCGCTTGTCGGCACCAGGGGCTGGCCCGCCACTTTCAACTTCAAGGGCGCGAGTTTCGGCGCTGAAGTCGCGGCGGCGGGTTCGTCGATCCAAAACCGCTGCTGCTCGAAAGGATAGGTTGGGAGCGCCAACCGTCGCTCGCGCCCTTCGTGAAGGCCAACCCAGTCCACCTCCCCTCCGCTCGTCCAGTAGGCGGCCAATTTGTCCAAGTCGCGGTCTTGGACCCAACGCGACGCAGCGTCGAGGCTCTCGCGGGTTCGTGAATCCGCGCTCTCCTTCTGTCGTTTGACCTGACCGAACCAGCCGCCTTCGCTCGGGCGCTCGCCCCGAACGAGCCGATCGAGGCGATCCAGCAACTGCGCCTGGTCCTTCACCACGAACGCGACCCGACTCTCCATCGCCGCTCGACCGATCTGGAGCGTGTAGGCCAAATCCCGCAGCGACGCGACCGCACCCGGCCCACGCAGATGGGCAGCTAACTGTTCGGCCACTACCTTTAGCCGATCCTCGTTCCGCGCCGAGATCACGATCAGACGCGGCCGGGACGCCTCGGGCTCGGTCGCCTGGATCGGAGGTCCCAGGTATTCCTCCAGGATCACATGGGCGATCGTTCCGCCAAAACCGAAGGAACTCACCCCGGCCCGACGCGCACCGGGACGCCCGTTCGCATCGACAGGAGCGGGCCAGCGCTCGGACTCCGTCACCACCCGGAACGGGCTGCCGCTGAAATCAATGTGCGGGTTGAGCGTCTTCAAGTGGAGCGACGCCGGCAGGAGCCGATGGCGCAAGGCCAACAGCATTTTAACGACGCCCGCGATGCCGGCACCCGCCTCGAGGTGGCCGATGTTCGTCTTGACCGAGCCCAGCCCGCAACTCCCCGGCGGCAAGGTCCGACCTCCGGCCAGAACCTTGAACGCCTCCACCAACGCGTCCATTTCCACCGGGTCGCCCAGCTCGGTGCCGGTCCCGTGCACCTCGACAAAACCCACCGTGGCCGGATCGACGCCGGCCCGGCGATACACCTCCACCAGCAGGTCCCGCTGCGCTTGCGCGTTTGGCGCGGTCAACGTCTGGGCGTTGCCCCCATGCCGCACCGCGATGCCACGCACCAGTCCCAAAATGGGAAAACCTCCGCGCTCGGCATCCACCAGCCTCATCAGGAAGAGCGCGGCCACACCTTCCCCCTTCACGTAACCGTTCGCCGCCGCGTCAAATGTCTTGCAGCGCCCGTCCGGCGAAAGGACGCCCATCTGGCTGGTCGTCACGTAGGTGCGCGGGTGCAACAAGAGGTTCACCCCGCCGGCGACCGCGGCGTCGCATTCCCGTTGCTCCAGCGCCCGGCACGCGCGGTTCAGCGCCACCAGCGAACTGGAGCAGGCGGTATCCACCACCTCGCTTGGCCCGCGGAAGTTGAGCAGGAACGAAACGCGGTTTGCCAGCAGCGCCCGGGCGTTTCCCGTGCTGCTGTAGGCGTGGGTTTCGCCCCGCTCCGTCAGGTAGTCCAGATACTCGTTGACTTGCTGGCCCACGAACACACCGACGGATTGTCCGGACCACTGCGTGGGCGACGCCCCGGCCGACTCGATGGACTGCCAGGCGCACTGTAAGAACAGCCGGTGCTGCGGATCCATCAACCGCGCCTCGCGCGGCGTGATCCCAAAGAATGCCGCGTCAAATTTGTCCACATCGGCGATGAACCCGCCCCATTTCGAGTTCGTCTTGTTCGGTTCACGCGTTGAGTCGCCATAGTATGCCCGCCAGTCCCAGCGGTCGGCCGGGATTTCCGTGACCAGGTCATCGCCCGCGGCCAGATGGCGCCAGAATGCCTCCACGTCTGCTGACCCAGGGAACACGCCGCTCATCCCCACGATGGCGATCAAATCCCCCGGCTGGCCGTGACTCGCGGGCGCGGACCTCGCCGCACTCTGAGATGGTTCGCGTGCGCCGCTCGTCGCTGCGTCCAGGGCCGGATCGTGCCCGGTCACCTCCGGCAACCGGGCGCCGGTTTCAATGAGATGCCCGATCAGGGCTTCGAGATCGGCGTGGTTGAAGAAAACACTCGGCCGCAACCGGGTGCCAAATCGCCGGTTGATGCCTTCGGCGAACAACTTCAGGGTGACGGAATCGAACCCGAAGCTCATGAACGAGGCCGATCGATCGATCTTCGAACGGTCCGATTTCAGCAACGCGACCATCTCGTCCACTACCCCTTTAGCAACGCGCTCCCGCGCCGTTGCCGCTTCCGGAGCCGAGCCTGCGGGGGCTTCCAGGGGACCCGGCAATTCCGGTGCGGCCGGTCCCTCAAATCCCAGGCCGCGCCTCAATGTCTGCAGCGCCTTCTCCGGGTCCCCTTCGATCGGCACCGAGCACGGAACCCCTGCGACCAACGAGGCCTCCAAGGCGCGGAGCCCGGCGTGGCGGCTCAGTGGCACGATGCCCTGTGACGCAGCCATCCAATCCTCCCAGGCGCTCCGCACGGCCGCGTCCGTCGAAACCTGCAATCCGCCCTCCTTCCAAAGTGGCCAGTCGATGGCCACCGTCACTCCGCGACGCAGGCCGCGCGATCGCAGCGATTCACGCCAGCCGGCGAAGCTATTCAAAAACGAATTGCCGCAGGCGTAATCGGCCCCCTCGGGCGCGCCGAGGACCGCCGAGGTTGACGAGAACAGGACAAAACAATCCAAGGCGTCCTCGCGAAAGACGCGGTCCAGATTGACGGTCCCGCGCGTCTTGGAATCAAGCGTGTGCCGGAGGTCATCCACGGTCTTCCGCGTCAGGGCCGCGCGCGCGAGCACGCCCGCGGCGTGAACCACGCCGTCCACCGTTCCGTAGATTTCCAACGCCAGGGCCCGGGCACGACGGAGGTCCTCGACGTTGGAAACATCGGCACGGCAGTACCGAACTGCTCCGCCCAGCCGGTCCAGTCCTTCCAAGTGGTCCCGCCGCGACTCGTCCAATTCGGCGCGGCCCAGCAGCAGCAGACGAGCCTGGAAACGGCGGACCAAATACTCCGCCACGATCCGCCCCACCCC
>JAGWYX010000337.1 GCA_018969165.1 Verrucomicrobiota bacterium | reverse complement strand
GTTGGCCTATGACAACGCCAACGGCCTGGTGTGGTATCACCGGCATTTCTTCCACCAAATGATCTGGTACGCCCTCGGGACCGCCGGCGCGATCGGCCTTTGTCTGGCCGATTATCGCGTGTTCGCGCGCTGGTCGCTGGTGGTCTATTGGGTGATGATCCTGCTGTTGATCGCGGTCCTGATCCCCGGGATCGGCACTTACCGCTTTGGCGCGCGACGCTGGATCGATTTCGGCCCGCTGCAGTTCCAGCCGTCCGAGTTCGCCAAGTTGGCCTTCATCCTGGTGCTGGCGCATTTTCTGAGCCGGCCGCTCGAGGAACTGCGCCAGCCGCAGGTCTTCTGGCGGGCGATCGGCCTGACCGGGCTGCCGTTCCTGCTGATTTTGCGGGAGCCGGACCTGGGCTCGGCGCTGGTCTTTTTGCCGGTGGGCCTGGCGATGCTGTTCGTGGCCGGGGCGCCGCCGCGATACTTGAAGCTGGTCGTGACTGGCTGCGGCCTGTTGGTGGCGCTGTTGCTGGTGGATATTTTGTTCACCCCGCCCGGCTGGTGGCATATCAAGCTGGAGGATTACCAGCGGCGCCGGTTGCTGGTTTATTTTGGTTTGGATTTCGCCCCGCCGCACGCCACCGAGGCGGAGCGGCAGCGGGCGCGCTTGCAGGAACTCAATGATTCCTACAACGTTCGCCAGGCCCTGATCTCGGTCGGGTCCGGTGGCCTGACCGGCAAGGGCTGGCGCCAGGGGACGCAGAGCGCCTTGGGTTACCTGCCCCGCGCGGTGGCGCACAACGATTTCATTTTCTCCGTGATTGCCGAGGAGAAAGGATTCCTGGGCAGTGTCGTGGTGATCGGCCTTTACACCGTGGTCCTGTTCAGCGGGATCCGGATCGCCAGCCAGGCGCGCGACCGCCTGGGCCGATTATTGGCGGTTGGCGTGGTCACCCTGCTGTTCAGCCATGTCTTCATTAATATCGGCATGAACATCCGCATCATGCCGGTGACGGGCATTCCGCTGCCGCTCCTCAGCTATGGCGGCTCTTCGGTGCTCTGCTCGTTGTTCGCCGCCGGCCTGCTGCAAAACGTCCATCTATACCGCAAATCCTATTAACCATGAGTGAACGAACCTTTTCCCGCCGCCGTCGTGGCGGCATGCGCTTCCGCCCCCCGGGCGGGATATCGTCCAACCTCCAACGGCCCAACCGCGACGCCGCCGAGGCGCGCGCCGTCGCCCTCGGCGCCAAAGCCGGCGACGAACCCGTGTTCGACCGCGCGCGGCACGAGCGCGAGATCACGCGTGCCGAAAACGTCGCCGCCGGGCTGCCGCCCGAAACTCCCACCGCAGCCCCGCCAACCCCCAGCGGCAAAGACCGTCGCTTCCGCGAACCGCGCGCGGACATCCCCGCCGAGGTCAGCGAATCGACCGGCTTCCAGCCGGTTCCGGTCCAGGAACCGGCGCCCAAGAATATCGTTGATTCCCTCCGGACCGCGGCGACCAAGGTGATCCAAAAGGTCCGGCGGATGATCAAGCCGGTCGAGCGCGCGCACAAGGAGGTGATCGTCAACGCGGAGTCGCTGGAGACGCGGGTGGCGGTGCTGGAGGAGGGCCGGCTCGAAGAATTCACCATCGAGCGCACCAGCGAGGAGCGCCTGGTCGGCAGTATCTTCAAAGGCAAAGTCAAGAACCTCGAAGACGGGCTGAAGGCGGCGTTTGTGGATATCGGGTTCGAGAAGAACGCCTTCTTGCACTATTGGGATATCGTGCCCAGCAGTTTTGACAGCGGCGTCGAGATCGTGGAGCGCGACACCAAGAAACGCGACAAACCGCGCATCACCCAGCGCGACATTCCCCGGCTCTACCCGCCTGGCAGCGAAATCATCGTGCAGGTCACCAAGGGCCCCATCGGCACCAAGGGCCCCCGCGTGACCACCAACCTGGCCTTGCCCGGCCGCTACCTGGTCCTGCTGCCCAACTCCGATCAATCGGGCATTTCGCGCAAGATCGAGCGCCACGAGGAACGTCAGCGGCTCAAACAAATCCTGCGCCAGCTCACCATCCCCGACGGCATGGGGGTGATCATGCGCACCGCCGGCGAAGACCAGCAAGCCCGCTACTTCGTCCGCGACCTGGCCCTGCTCCTCGAGGAATGGAAGCAAATCCAGGACCGCATCAACCGCCAACCGCTGGCCACCTGCGTCTTCCACGAGCCGGACCTGATCGAGCGCACCGTGCGCGACTTCCTCACCGAAGACGTCGAGCGGATCGTCATCGACAATCCCGCGCAGTTCGACCGGATGCGCGAGATGATCGGCCGCATCTCCCGCCGGTCCATCGATAAGGTCAAACTCTATGGCGAGTCGCAGCCGGTCTTCGACCGCTTCAATATCAGCCGCCAATTGGAAAACGCCTTCGCCCGCCAGGTCCACCTCAAGAGCGGCGGCTACATCGTCATCGACGAGACCGAAGCCCTGGTGGCGATCGATGTCAATACCGGCAGCCACAAGAGCAGCAAGGACCAGGAGTCCACCATCTTCCGGGTCAACCTCGAGGCCGCCGATGAAATCTGCCGCCAACTCCGGCTCCGCAATATCGGCGGACTGATCGTGCTGGATTTCATCGACATGAAATCGCGGCGCGACCAGCAGGCGGTCTATCATCGGATGCGCGACGGTCTCAAACGCGACCGGGCCAAGACCCACATCCTGCCGATCTCGCAGCTTGGGCTGATGGAAATGACCCGCCAACGCCACAGCGAGAGCGTGCGCGCCGCGGTCTATGACGACTGCCCCTACTGCAAAGGCCGGGCCAAGGTCAAAAGCGCCGTCACCATGAGCGTCGAGGTCCAGCGCAAACTCTCCGAAATCCTCAAACGCCGCGGCCGCGACGAGTCCGATTTTCAGCTCCGCATCCAGGTGCATCCGACGGTCCTGGACCGGCTCCGTAACGAGGACGAGAAGCTCCTCATCGAGCTGGAAAAGCGCTACTACGGCAAACTCTCTTTCCGCGCCGATCCCGCCTTGCACGCCGAGCAGTTCAAAATCGTCAACGCCCTCACCAATGAGGAACTGGTCAGCGTGGGCGGCTGAGCGTGGAAACACCGCCTTGACAGCGGGCCGGAATCGGGACGACCATGCCGCAGGCGTGCGCAGGCCGTTGAAACCGGAAGGACCGCCGTCGGTCATCAAAAGAAATGCGTCAGGATCACCGGCTACAGCAACAACGCTTCGAGTTGAAGTATCTCATCCCGGAGACCCTCACCCTGGGCTTGCGGGACTTCCTGCAAACTAGGCTCGAAGTCGATGAATACGGCGCCAACCAACCCAATTTCGCCTACCCGGTTTACAGTTTGTACCTCGATTCGGACGACTTGAAGACGTATCACGCCACCATCAACGGGAGCAAGAACCGCTATAAACTGCGCCTGCGGTATTACGACGACCAACCCGCCTCGCCGGTCTTCTTCGAAATCAAGCGCCGGATGAACAATTGCATCCTCAAGCAGCGCGGCCCCGTCCGCCGCGAGGCCGTGCCCTGGCTGCTGGCCGGCCACCTCCCCGAAGCCGAACACCTGGCGGGCAGCGACCCGGAAAACCTGGCGGCGGTGCAACGGTTTTGCCTGTTGATGAACCAGATTCGTGCCCGGCCCAAGGCCCACAATCACTACCGACGCGAGGCTTGGGTCAGCCCCCACGACAATTCCATCCGCGTCACGATCGACCGCGGGATCGTGATCGAACCGCATTTTCAGCCCAGCCTGATGACGCGCCTGCGGCGGCCGACGCGGGTCTTCGGCGGCGAAGACGTCCTGGAATTGAAGTTCACGGACCGGTTTCCCGACTGGTTCCGCGCCCTGGTGCGTCGCTTCAACCTGATGCAGTTCGCCGCCGCCAAATATGCCGAAGGCGTCACCGTTCTGGGCGAGCACCGCTTTCACGACGGCGACTTGGCGCGCGACGCCTACCGCTTCGGCGCGGAACCCGCGGCGGCCGGCCCGCCCGTTGCATGAACGATTGGTTGCTTCACGGGGATGCCGCGCTGACGCCGGTGCCGGTGCCGACGATCCTGCTGGCGTTGCTGCTGTCGTTCGTGGCCGGGCACGCGGTGGCTTGGGTGTATATGCTGACGCACAGCGGGCTCTCCTATTCGCGCTCATACGTCAACACGCTGATCCTGCTGCCGACGATCGTGGCGCTGGTGATGATCGTCCTGGCCAACAACCTCGTGGTCGCCTTCGGCTTGATGGCCATCTTCGCAATGGTTCGCTTCCGGACCATCCTCCGCGACACGCTCGATACGGCCTACATCCTGGCGGTGGTGGTGATCGGGTTGGCCTGCGGCACGCAAAAGTTCACCTCGGCCCTCATCGGCTGCGGGTTCACCCTCGCGCTCATGCTCTACTTCTGGTTCACCGGCTTCGGCACGCGCCACCGCTACGACCTGATCGTCAACCTCCGCTGGTGCCGGCCGCTGAGCCAGGTGCCCGACGTGAGCGCGGTCCTCCACCGCTACAGCCGCAAGACCCATTGCGCCAGCCAACGGTCCGGCGAGGGTGACGGTGGCACCGATCTGTCTTACCGCCTGCTGTTGCGCGACCCGCGCCGGGTGGACGAACTCCTGGCTGACCTGCGTGCCCTGAACGGCGTCTCCCATGTCACCGGCCTGCAGGCGGAGGACGAGTCCGAACTCTGAACCGGCCGATGCCGCCCTTGCCTCCCATTCCCACTCCCGGCGCCCAGCGTTGGCGCGAGGTCCGCATGCGACTGGTTCCGCCGGTGGTGTTTCTTGGCGCGCTGGCCGTGGCGACGATGCTGTGGCGTGAATACGTGGCCGCGCCGACCCTCGTCGGCGAGGTCGAACCGGTGCAGGCGACGGTGACCAGCTACAAAGCGGGCATTGTCGAGCAGCTCAACGTCACCCGTTTCCAACACGTGCGCGCCGGCGAGGCCATCGCCCAGGTGGTCATCGCCGATCCTCGCATCCTGACGTCCCAGTTGGCGGTGATCCAGGCCGAGATCGATCTCCTGCGCACCGGGATGCGCCCGATGCTCGTGCAGCAGCGCAACGTGATGGACTATGACCAACTGCGCCTGGACTGGATGCGGCAACGCGCGCAACTGGCCATGGCCCGGGCCAACTTGCAGCTCGCCGAGGCCGATTACCGGCGGCAGGCCGAGCTGTTCCAGGAAAAAATCATCTCCGAACGCGTCTTCGACCAGGCCAAGGCGGCTCGGGAAAAATTCCGGGCCGAGCTCGACGAGCTGACCCGCCTGGTGGCCGAGCAAGAACAGAATTTCAAGCGCCTGGCCCTGGACCCGAACCTCGAACCGTCGCAAGTCACCACCAACGCCCTGGAGGCCTCGATCGCCGTGCAAGCCCAAAAGTTGCGCTTG
>JAGWYX010000336.1 GCA_018969165.1 Verrucomicrobiota bacterium | reverse complement strand
ACCGCCGAGAAGCTGAGACAGAGAGAATCGCGGGAAGCCGCCACGTCCGTTGCCGGCCCTGCCTGTCGGCCTTGAACCAGGAGGGACGGCATGCTGCTGTCCAACAATTGGCAGGCCGCGACACTCGGTCCTTCCTGCTCAGGGCGGTCCGGTTCTCGGAGAGGCCCTTGTTCCATTCGGACCTGCTCACGGCTCAGAACCTGGTCCGCGGTCACGCCCGGCTGCGCGGCCAATTCCTGCCGCCAAGCACTCAAGGCTTTTGTCAGGCTGAATGGGGTTTGAGCTTCCATAATTTGTTCAGCGTATTATGCACGGTCAGCCACTGGTTTTTCTCCGCTGCCAACGCGCGCCGGCCAGGCTGACTCAGCCGGTAATACTTGCGCTCGCGCCCGGTGTCGGCCCCCTTCCACTCGGCCGTGACCAGGCCATCCCGCTCGAGCCGGTGCAGCACCGGGTAGAGCATGCCGTCGGTCCATTCGAGCTGTTCGCCGGACAACTCGCGCACGCGCTGGATGATCGCGTAGCCGTAGCTCTCGCCCTGGGCGAGGATGGACAGGATCAGCGGCTTCGAAGAAGCGGCGACCAGGTCTTTGGAAATCATGTTGGCTTGATGATACATTGATGTGTTATGTATGGCAATGAGAAATCGCGGCGGCTCAGGCGGGCCTGCAGGGTAGGCTTCCCACCTGCCGGTTCTTCGGGCGTCCTGCCCGAGTTTTTTGAAGTGATGAAACCAACCAACCAAGCCTCGCGGCTGGAAGCCGCTCCCACCGGCAGCCTGGAAGGCTGCCCCGCGTCAACGGTTACGAGACACCTGGAAGGTGCAGGCGGGCCGTAGCCGCAGGTTAAAACCCGCGGTTACGAACGGCGGGACTCGCCGGTGTCACCACTCGCTTCTACAGCGTCCAGCCGTGGCGGAACGGGGGCGGGTTGATCAGGTGATTGGCCTCGCGGGGGTTGGTGAAGCGGCAGGCCGGTCCGTCCCATTCGAGTTTCTGACCGAGCAGTTTGGTGGCGATGATGCCCAGCATGGCAAGCTCGGTGAGCGGCCCGCCATAATCGGCAAAGTCCGAACCGGCCTTGGTGCCGGTGCGGATGGCCCGCAACCAGTCCTCGTGATGGTTGCCCCCTTTGACCCGCGGCAGGGTCTTGGCCGGCCGCTGGTAGGCCTGCATCTTCGCGTCAGGGATGATCCGGACCTGGCGCGCCCCGTGCGAGCCATAGACAATCGTCCCCTTGTCGCCCATGACCACCGCGCCGGTGCCCGGCGGTTTGTCGTCGGGGTCCATGTCCGGCGGCCGCGGGATGGCCTCGGTGCCGTCGTGCCAGACCAGCTTGACGGGGCCGCGCTGGCCGCGCGCGGGGAATTCGAAGGTCACGACCACGCCGGCCGGGTAGGTCAAGGCGTCCTTTTTTGGATCATAATTCTTAGCCTCGGCCTGGATGGACGAGGGGGCGCCCAGGTCCAGGGCCCAGAACACCGGGTCCACGACGTGGCAGACCCAGTCGCCAATCGAGCCGGAACCGAAGGGGGTCCAACCGCGCCACCGTCCCGGTTCATAGATCGGGTTGTAGGGCCGGAACTGGGCCGGGCCGAGCCACAGGTCCCAATCGAGCGAGGCGGGGACCTCGAAGCGTTCATTGAGCTTGGCGAGCTGGTCAAGCCACGAGTTGTGGGCGTCGGTGCCGCAATGAATCGTGTGGACCTGGCCAATGGCTCCGTCCCAAATCCACTCGCAGAAGGTGCGGATCGAGTCGAAGGAATGCCCCTGGTTGCCGAGCTGGGTGACGACGTTGTAGTCGCGCGCGGCCTGCTCCAGGGCGCGGACCTCGTGGATCGAGTGCGCCAGGGGTTTCTCGCAATAGACCTGCTTGCGGCGCTGGATCGCCGCGATGGCCGCCACGGCGTGGGTGTGATCGGGGGTGCCCACGACGACGGCGTCGATCGACTTGTCCAGCTCGTCGAGCATCTTGCGGAAATCCCGGAACGTCTTGGCTTGGGGGAACTCGCCGGCCGCCTTGTTCAGGCGCGGCTCGTCCACGTCACACAACCCGACGATATTCTGGCTGCGGACGCCCATGAGATCGTCGTGGCCGCGGCCGCCGACGCCGATGCAGGCGATGTTGAGTTTATCCCCGGGCGCGGTCTGGCCGCTGCCGGAAACGACGCAACGGGGGGCGATCATGACCGTGGCCACGGCGGCGCCGGCTCCGCCGAGGAATTTGCGCCGGGAAATGGACTGGGATGAGTAATGCATAGACAGGTCCTGGGTTCAAGACGTTCGGGTCTGTTGGTCGCGAGTCTTACCTGAACAGACGCCGAAATCGACAGCAAAATTCGGAAAATCGGCGGCGGAGCGAGACGCGCGGAGTAAACGGACGAAGGAAAAGAATCGTCGAGGATGCACGACAAAGGTGACTTGAGGTCGGAGGCGCGCCTCGCTAGAGTAATCTCATGCACCGCGTCCTTTTAGTTCCGCAACCGCGCCGCGTCCGTGCCTGGCGGGGCGGCGGCAGCTTGTGGATTTCGGATTTTGGATTTCGGCATTCAGATTTCAGGGCCGGTCGCTGGTTGGGGCTGATCTGGGTGATTGGCACCGCGCTGGCTTGGACAGCCGGCTCGGCTTCAGCGGCAATCGCCACGACAAATTCGGCCGCGTGGCGCGAGCATTGGGCGTTCAAAGCGCCGGTGCGGCCGGAGATTCCCGCCGTCAGGGATTCGGCCTGGGTGCGGACACCGGTTGACCGCTTCGTGCTGGCGCGCCTGGAGCGGGAACAGCTCCAGCCCTCGCCGAGGGCCGACCGCGTGACGCTGCTCCGCCGGCTCAGCCTGGACTTGATCGGGCTCCCGCCGACGGTCGAAGAGGTGGACGCCTTTTTGGCGGACCGATCGCCGGACGCCTACGCGCGCCAGGTCGAGCGCCTGTTGAGTTCGCCGCACTACGGCGAATGCTGGGGCCGGCACTGGCTCGATGCCGCGCGCTACGCCGACTCGGATGGTTTCGAGAAAGACAAGCCGCGGTTCATTTGGGCCTACCGCGACTGGGTGATCACGGCCTTGAACCGCGACTTGCCGTATGACCAATTTGTCATCGACCAGATCGCCGGCGACCAATTGCCGCACCCGACCCAGGACGATCGGGTCGCCACGGGGTTTCTCCGCAACGCCATGTTGAATGAGGAAGGCGGCGTGGACCCGGAGCAGTTCCGGATGGAAGGGTTGATCGACCGGATGGACTGCATCGGCAAGAGCATCCTGGGGTTGACGATCCAGTGCGCCCAGTGCCACAACCACAAATACGATCCCCTGACACAAGAGGAGTATTACCGGTTGTTCGCCTTTCTGAACAACGACCAGGAGGGCTCGCTGGTGGCCTACTCCGTCAAGCAACAGATGCAGGTCGCCAACCTCACCCGCCAGATCGGCGACCTCGAAGCCGGCCTGCGGCACCGTTCCCCCGATTGGCAGCAACGCATGGACCAGTGGGAGGACACCGTCAAAAACGACCAGCCGCACTGGACCGTCGTGCGCGGCGTCAACGCGGGCGACAACGGCGAGCGCTATTATTACTACGACGACGGCTCGATCCGCGCCGCCAGCTATGCCCCGACCAAGTGGACCGCCCATTTCCGAGGCACCAACAACCTGCCGTTCATCGGGGCGTTCCGGCTCGAGCAATTGACCGATCCAAACCTCCCGTGCGGCGGCCCCGGCCGCTCGCTCAAGGGCATGGCCGCCCTGAGCGAGTTCAGGGTCGAGGCGGTCGATCGCCACAACCCCACCCGCAAGCTCAAAGTCAAGTTCGTCCAGGCCACCGCCGACTACAGCAATCCGGAGAAGCCACTCGAACCGGAGTTCTACGATAAGACCGATCAGCGACGTGTTTACGGGCCGGTCGCGTTCGCCATCGACGGCAGCGAGGACACCGCCTGGGGCATCGATGCCGGCCCCGGCCGGCGCAACCAGCCGCGCAAGGCCGTGTTCCTGCCCGATCGGCCGCTGGCGTTCACCAACGGGGTGGTCTTGGACTTCTACCTCGAACAGAACCACGGCGGCTGGAACTCCGACGACAACCAGAACCATAACCTCGGCCGGTTCCGACTCAGTGTCACCGACGCCACCAACGTCGTCGCCGATCCGCTCCCGGCCGCGGTACGCGACATTTTTAGCATCCCGCGCGAGCGGCGCACGCCGGCGCAGAGGGCGACCGTGTTCAGTTACTGGCGCACGACCGTGCCCGAGTTCAGCGAGGTGAATGCCCGCATCGAGGCCCTGTGGCGGCAATGGCCGGAGGGCACTCCGACGCTCGCCCTGGTCGCGCGCCACGGCCGCGGGCCCAATGACGAACTGCGCGTCACCCACGTGCTCAAACGCGGGGACTGGCTCAAGCCCACCACGGAAGTCAGCTTCGGGGTGCCGGCGTTTCTGCATCCGCTGCCGCCCGGCACCGACGGCTCGCGCCTGACGCTGGCCAAATGGCTCGTGGACCGCCGCTCACCGACGACCGCGCGCGCCTTCGTGAACCGGGTCTGGCAGGAATACTTTGGCATCGGCCTCGTCGATACCCCCGAGGATTTCGGCATGCGCTGTGACCCCCCCTCGCACCCCGAATTGCTCGATTGGCTGGCGTGCGAGTTCATGGGCTCGGGCTGGAGCATCAAACATATTCATCGCCTCATCGTCAACTCGGCGACCTACCGCCAGTCCTCCCGCATGTCGCCCGCGCTTTACGCCAGGGACCCGTACAACCGATGGTTGGCCCGCGGCCCGCGGTTCCGCGTCGAGGCCGAGATCGTGCGCGACATTGCACTGGCCGCCAGCGGCCTGCTCAACCCCGAGATCGGCGGTCGCAGCATCTATCCCCCCGCGCCGGATTTTCTGTTTCAGCCGCCCGCCAGCTACGGCCCGAAAGCCTGGACCGTCGAGCAGGGGCCTGAGCGCTACCGGCGCAGCCTCTATATCTTCAAATTCCGCTCCGTCCCTTACCCGATGCTCCAGACCTTCGACGCGCCCAACGGTGACTTCTCGTGCGTGCGCCGTATGCGCTCGAACACGCCGCTGCAGGCCCTGGTCTCGCTCAACGAACCCGAGTTCGTCGCGTGCGCCCGGGCCCTGGCACGCCGGACCTTGGCCGAGGGCGGCCACACTGACCTGGACCGGATCGAGTACGCCTTCCGCCGCGTGCTGGCGCGGCGGCCGAGCGCCGGCGAACAGCGGGACCTGCTGACGTTGTTGGGCAAGGAGGAGCGCCACATCGCCGATGGTTGGGTCAACCCCCTCGAGCTGGCCAGCGGCAACAACGAACCGCCAACCGGCCTGCCAGCCGGCGCGACCCCGACCCAACTGGCCGCTTACACTGTCGTGGCGCGCGTATTATTGAACCTGGACGAAACGATTACCAAGG
>JAGWYX010000335.1 GCA_018969165.1 Verrucomicrobiota bacterium | reverse complement strand
CGGCAGAGGCTGCGGAGGATTCGCAGGATGAATGGCGAAGTTGACATGAGGTCTGAGGCGCGCCTCGCTGGTTCTCCCCCCACCGGGGGCTGGCGCCTCGATGCGGCCGCGTCCAATCCCGCTGCTCCGATCCGGCAACCGTTGGTGTCGTTGCCGCAGCCCCACCTCGGCCCGGCGCGCGCCTTCACCCTGATCGAGTTGCTGGTGGTCATCGCCATCATTGGGATCCTGGCGGCCCTGCTGCTCCCCACGCTGGCCGCGGCCAAAGGCGAGGCCTACCGCATCCAGTGCGTGAACAACCTGCGACAACTGGCGCTGACCTGGGTGACCTACGCCGGCGATCACCAGGACCGTGTCGTCCTCAACGGGTCCGACGACGGCCTCCCGGCCTGGGTGGCCGGCAGCTTCGCGGCGATCCCCTCCGATGCAACCAATTGGGCCTTGTTGACCAATCCCCGCTGGTCCCTCTTCGCCCCCTACCTGCAGACGTTCCAGATTTACAAGTGCCCTGCCGACCGCACGCCCGGCACCTCGGCCACCAAAGCCCACCCCCGCGTCCGCAGTTACGCCATGAATTGTTACGTCGGCTGGACCGGCGCCCCCTTCCAGACCGCTCCGGACGCCAGCCACTTCGTCGTTTTCAAAAAGACCACCGACATCGCCGACCCAGGTCCCGCCAACCTGTTGGTCTTCATCGAGGTCAATCCCAACAGCATTTGCCGGCCTGGGTTCGGGGTTTACATGAGCCCGGTGGCTCCCACGCGCTTTCTGCACATCCCCGGCGCCTATCACAACGGCTCGGGTGTCAACACCTTCGCCGATGGCCACGTGGAGAGCCGCGCCTGGCTGGATCCGCGCACCCGCGATCCGCGCCTGTCCAATTACCACCGTCATGACGATGCCTCGCCGGGCAATCCGGACATCCTCTGGCTGCGCGACCGGACCACGGTCGCTCGAGTCCTTGAACCGTGAGAACTGCTGGAATCCAGTCAAATTTGGGCGTCGCTTTCGCGGTCGGTGTTTTTCCCCGCAAGGACACTAATTGTCACGGTTCAGTTGGGGACGTCTCGCTGAGACGTCCCGCCCGCGTCCAGTGGGCGGACCGCGCTGGCCGGGGCCGGCCCCGCCGTTGGAGCCGCCCCGTTCCCGAAGCCTTCACCCTGATCGAACTGTTGGTCGTGATCGCGATTATCGCGATCCTGGCGGGGCTGTTGATGCCGGCCTTGTCCAAAGCCAAGGCCAAGGGGCAAGCCATCCGTTGCGTCAGCAACAGCCGTCAGATCGGCCTGGCCTTCCTGCTCTACGCCGAAGACAACGGCCAACATCTGCCCGATCTCTATACCAAGGCCTGGCTCGGCAACAACGTCGAGCCCGGCGGCGATTGGTGGTTCCAGACGCTCTCCAAAGGCAAGTATCTGACCGCCAATACGATTTCCAACGGGGTCTGGCGCTGCCCGGCCGTGCGCGAAAAGGACATCGAGGTCATTTTCGGCGCGCGCTGGGAGGGTTACGGCCCGGTCGAAAGCACAATCATCTGTTATGCCTTCACGCAGGCCAACGGCAAGGGCCCCTGGGGCAGCCTCAAACTGACCGCCATCCACCTACCCACCCAGGTCTGGTTGATGGGCGACACCGGCGTGCCCCGGGATCCGAACCACGTCCCCGCTTCTGGTTACACCACCGAAATCGTCACCTTCCCGCCCGACGTTTACAACGGCTGGACGCAGTATGTCCCGATGAAACAACCGGCCTGCCGCCACAACCTCAAGGGCAACGTCACCTTCGTCGATGGCCACGTCGAGACCTGGGCCTACAGCGATTTCCGCAACAACAAAAACAATATCTTCGGCGAAAAGGGCGATTACTGAGCCGACCAGTGGCAGCCGACGTGAGTCGGCTCTGACCGCACCGGCGGGAGAAGTGAGCGGACTAACGTCCGCTGCTACCCGGTTTGTTTACGAGCAGCCGAGGCTCTCGCCGCAGTTCAGGCACTTGTAGCACGCCCCGTTGCGCACCGCCACATGCCCGCAGTTCGGACAGGTCGGCGCGTCCTGCTGGAAGTGCGCGATCGCGTCGCTCAAACTCTGCACGCTGCGCTCGCCGGCCGCGGCGGGGCTGTGCTGCCCATTACCGCCCCGACTCGAAGCCGACTTGATGCTCGGGAACTCCGTGTCATCCGACAGCGGGAGTTCGGGCACCGGCCGGTTCACTTTTTTTTTGACCTCTTCGATCAGGCCGGGGATCGCCAGCTCCGGCTGGTTGCGCCCGGGCACGTTGGCGTCGCGGTAGCCCGGGATGAATTGCAAGGCCATCCACCGAAAGACGTAGTCGGTGATCGACGAAGCGTTGCGAATTTCGGGGTTCTTGGTGAACCCCGACGGTTCAAACCGCTGGTGGGCGAACTTCTTGGCCAGCGCTTCGAGCGGCACGCCGTATTGCAGCGCCATGCTCGTTAGCGTCCCGATGCTGTCCATCAGCCCGCCGATGGTCGAGCCTTCCTTGGCCATGGTGATGAATAGCTCGCCCGGCTGGCCGTCCTCGAACAACCCCACCGTCAGGTAACCTTCGTGGCCGGCGATGTCGAACTTGTGCGTGACCGCGGTGCGCGTCTCCGGCAGTCGCCGCCGCAGCGGTTTGCCGGCCTCCTCGCGCAGCTTGGCCATCTCGGCCTCGAGCAGTTTGATCCGCTCGCTTTCGGGCGCCGACCCGCTGCTGCCGTCGCTGGATTTCTTGGTGCTGAGCGGCTGCGAGCGTTTCGAGCCATCCCGGTAAATCGCCACGCACTTCAGACCCATCTTCCATGCCTGGATATAGGCGTCCATGATGTTCTCGACGGTGGATTCGTTCGGCAGGTTGACCGTTTTGGAGATGGCGCCGCTGATGAACGGCTGGGCGGCGCCCATCATCTTCAGATGCGCCAGGTAGCTGATGCTCCGCTTGCCCCGATACGCCTTGAACGCGCAGTCGAACACCGGCAGATGCTCGGGCTTCAGCCCGCTGCGAACGGTTTGGCCGCCGTCCTCGACGTCCTCGATCGTGTCGAATTTCCCGACATGCGCCACGATGGCCTCGCTGTCCTTTGAGCTGTAGCCCAGTCGTTCGAGGGCCTGCGGCACCGTGCGATTGACGATCTTCAACATGCCGCCCCCGGCCAGCAGCTTGTATTTCACCAGCGCAATGTCCGGCTCGACCCCCGTCGTGTCGCAATCCATCAGGAACGCGATCGTCCCGGTCGGCGCCAGGACGGTGACCTGGGCGTTGCGGTAACCGGTCTTCCGGCCGCGCTCCAGCGCCCGGTCCCAGCAATGCCGCGCTTCTTCCTTCAAATAATTGAACTCGCGGCTCGGCTGAATCGCCTCGACCGCCTTGCGATGGAGCCCGATGACGCCGAGCATGGACTCGACGTTGTCCTTGGCCGCCGGCTTGGAGACGTGCGCGCACCGGGCCTCGCGGTAGCCCTTGAATGGCCCCATCTCGTTGGCGATCTCGGCCGATTGCTCGTAGGCGTGCCCCGTCATGATCGACGTGATCGCGCCGGCCAGGGCGCGGCCTTCATCCGAGTCGTAGGGCAAGCCGTAGCTCATGATCAGCGAGCCGAGGTTGGCGTAACCCAGGCCCAACGTGCGGTAAATGTGCGAATTCTCCGCGATGGTCTTGGTCGGATAACTCGCGTTATCCACAATAATCTCCTGCGCCGTGATGTAAATCCGCACCGCCGCCTTGAACCGCTCGACATCAAAGACGCCGTCCTCGCGCTTGAACTTCATCAGGTTCAACGACGCCAGGTTGCACGCCGTGTTGTTCAGAAAGACGTATTCCGAGCACGGATTGGTCGAATGGATCGGCTCGGTCCCCTGGCACGTGTGCCACCGCTGGATCGTGCCGTCATATTGCATGCCCGGGTCGCCGCAGACGTGCGTCCCCTCGGCAATCTTGTAGAGCAGCGCGCGCGCGTCCTTCTTCTGCAGCGGCTGGCCGGTCGTGACCGTCCGCGTCCACCACTCGCGCCCCTCGACCGCCGCCTGCATGAACTCGTCGCTGACGCGCACCGACAGGTTCTCGTTCTGGTACATCACGCTGCCGTAGGCGTCGCCGTTGTAGGAACCGTCGTAGCCCTGCTCGATCAGCGCCCAGGCCTTCTTCTCCTCCTTCTGCTTGGCTTCGATGAACTCCTCGATGTCCCCGTGCCAGTCGCGCAACGTGTTCATCTTCGCCGCCCGGCGCGTCTTGCCGCCGGACTTCACCACGTTGGCCACCTGGTCATAAACCTTCAGAAACGACATCGGCCCGCTCGGCCGGCCGCCGCCGCTGAGCTTTTCCTTGCTCGACCGGATCGGCGTCAGGTCCGTCCCCGTGCCCGACCCGTATTTGAACAGCATCGCCTCGCTGTAGGCCAGGCGCATGATGTCCTCCATGTTATCCTCGACGCTCTGGATGAAGCAGGCGCTGCCCTGCGGATATTCGTATTGGGTCTTGGCCCGCTCGGCCTCGCCGGTCTTGCGGTTGTAATACCAGTTGCCGCGCGCCGAGTTGTTCCCGACCCGGTACTGGTGGTAGAGCCCGACGTTGAACCACACCGGCGAGTTGAACGCGCCGTACTGGTTCAGGCACAGCCACGCCAGCTCGTCGTAAAACACCTCGCCGTCGGCCTTACTGAAATAGCCGTCCTTGACCCCCCAATCCGCAAACGTCCGGCAGACACGGTGGATCAGTTGGCGCACCGAGGTCTCGCGCTCGGGCGTGTTTTGCTCGCCGTAGAAATATTTCGAAACGACCACCTTGGTCGCCAGCAACGACCACGTCTTGGGCACCTCGACGTTCTCCTGCTTGAAAATCACCTTGCCGGCGTCGTCGGCGATCTCCGCCGTGCGCCGTTCCCACTCGACCTGGTCGAACGGGCTCACCTTCGGATCGCTGAACACGCGTTGGATCGGCAGCGTCCGCGCGGTCGCGGCGGGACCGGAGGCCCCCCCGCGCCGACCCGCTTTGGCGGCCGAACGCCGATGCGACTGGGACGAGGGCGGCGACATCATTTCATCACGTGCGTCGATCATGGGAGTGCCTTTACTGGCGGACGACGTCGTCGAGTTGGCCGGCGATTGTCCGCGGTTACTGGTTAAAATTAGTCGAAAGAACCGCTCAAATCCACCCGACACAAACCGGGGCGACCGGCCGCAGTCCTGCGAGCCAGACACCCCATTTTGTTGGGTAGCTTGAAGACGGTAGCACTACGGGTTGTGGTGACAAGCAAAATTTTCAGAAATTTGCCGATTCTTTTCTGGCGGTTTGAAATCAAGGAATTAGGGCTGAGATTTCCTCGCAGAGTCGCCACCGAAGTTCGGGAGGCGCCGTGTTCCTTTCGGACCTGCTCATGGCCCATGAACCCGGTAGGACGGCGCTGCCGCG
>JAGWYX010000334.1 GCA_018969165.1 Verrucomicrobiota bacterium | reverse complement strand
GTTGTTGCGCGACCGGTCCAGTATCGCTGGGATACACTCCCGGTCTGGCGCCTAGCCAGAAGCCAAAAGCGACGCCACAAACTGTATTCTATCCCAGGGTCTGGTCAGTACGTCGGCTGCTACGCATCGCGAGCGGCTTCACCCCCCACAAGGCGCAAGATACCGCTTCGGGGAATTCGCTGCCCCTGCCGGGAACTGAAAGCGGCTTGGCAAGCGCCTCCGAACCGCGCACAATCCGCCTCGACAGCCGGCGTCCATGACGCGCCGCTCGAGTCCTTGAATTCCGACAAGCTGCGGCGCACAAGTCAACTATTTGAACCACTAATGAGCACGAGTAAACATGAAACTGGGGAACGGTCCTGGCCCACTTGGCATTCGCGTTCATGGGTGTCTATTCGTGGTTGCTAGTTATGGCGCCACCAGACGGCATCACCGTCTATACCCTCTCCTTCAACGAGGCCCGCCAGATTCGCCAGGTCCTCCAGACCGTCCAGTGGGCCGACGAACTCCTGCTGCTGGACTCCTTCAGCACCGACGGCACCGTCGAGATCGCCCGCGAACTCGGCGCCCGCGTGCTCAGCGAAAAATTCTGCGGGTTCGGCAAACTCCGCAACCAGGCCGTCGCGGCCGCCCGCCACGATTGGATTCTGAGCATCGACGCCGACGAGCGCTGCACGCCGGAGCTGGCGGCCGAAATCCGCCGCGAACTCGCCGCCCCGCGGTGCGACGCCTACCTGGTCCCGCGCAAGAACTTCTTCTGCGGCCGGCGGATTCGCCACTGCGGCTGGTATCCGGACTACCGCCAGCCGCAGCTCTTTCATCGCGCCAAAATGCGCTACCGCGAAGACCTGGTGCACGAAGGATACGAACTCCAGGGCCGCCTCGGGCGCCTGCGCGAGCATGTGCTCCAATACCCGTGGCCGACCCTCGCGGTGGCCACCGGCAAACTCGACCGCTACGCCACCCTCATGGCCCAGCGCTACGCCGCCAGCCACCACCGCGCCACCGCCGCCAATTTGATCGGCAGCCCCCTGGCCATGTTCCTGAAAATGTACGTCCTCCAACAGGGCTTCCGCGACGGTCGGCCCGGCCTGGTCCTTTGCGGCCTCTACGCCTACTACACCTTCCTCAAATACGCCCGGCTCTGGGAACTCCAGCAGGCCGCCGCTCCCGGCCAACCCGACCGCTAACCGCCCCGGCCACCTCGCAACCCTCGCCCCTTGCACTCATGCGCATCCCCCTCTATCGCCCCCCGTACGACGAGCGCGACGAACACGCCCTGCTGACGGCGCTCCGCGGCGGCCGCATTGTCGGCGATGGCGAGCACACCCAGCGCGCCTCGGAACGACTGGCGGCCCTCCTGAACGTGCCTCACGTCCTCCTCACCCCCTCCTGCACCCACGCCCTCGAGCTGGCCATGCTTGCCCTCCAGCTCCAGCCCGGCGATGAGGTCATCCTCCCCAGTTTCACCTTCGTCTCCAGCGCCAACTGCGTCCTCCGCGCCGGCGGCCGCGTCGTCTTCGCCGACGTCGTGGCCGATACCCTCACCCTCGATCCGGCTGACGTGGCGCGAAAACTCAGCCCGCGCACCCGCGCCGTCATGCCGGTCGTCTATGCCGGCGTGTCCCCGAATCTCGAGGCCATCGCCCGCGCCCTCGACGGGCGGCCGATCCCCATTGTCGAAGACGCCGCGCAAGGGCTCGGCGCCTCCTATCGCGGCCGCGCCGCCGGCACCACCGGCGTCATGGGCTGCTACAGTTTTCATGAAACCAAGAATCTCTCGACTGGCGAGGGCGGCGCCTTCGTCACCACCAACGCCGAGTTCATGGCCCGCGCCGAAATCATCCGCGAGAAAGGCACCAATCGAAAACAATTCCTCCTGGGCCAGGTTGATAAATACACCTGGGTCCAGGTCGGCAGCAGCTTTCTGCCGCCCGACCTCACCGGGGCCCTGCTGCTTAGCCAACTCGACAAACTCCCGTCCATCCAGCAATCCCGCCAGACCATCTACCACCGCTACCTCGACGAACTCCAGCCCCTCCAGCAACACGGCCTCCTGACCCTGCCGGTCCTTCCCCCTGAAGTGCAATCCAATTACCACATCTTCCACGTCCTGCTCGCCGACGAACCGACCCGCAACCGGGCCATCAAGTTCTTCAGCGCGCGCGGCATCGCCACCGCCTTCCATTACCTGCCCCTGCACCTCTCCCCCGTCGGCCGCGCCCTGGGCGGTAAACCGGGCGATTGCCCCGTCACCGAGTCGTGCAGCAGCCGGCTCCTCCGTTTGCCGATCTTCCCCTCCCTCACCGCCGACGCGCAAACGGAAGTGATCGCCGCCCTCCGCGATTTCTTTTCACCATGAGAATCGCCCTCCTGGTCCGCCGCTTCATCACCACCGGCGGGGCTGAACGCTACGCCGTCGAAGTCGCCCGCCGCCTCGCCCGCGCCCACCAGGTCCACGTCTTCGCCCAACAATGGGACCATGAATCCACTGGCTTGACGCTGCACCGCGTGTCCCGGCCCTTCCGCAAGCCGGCCTACGCCGACCGCTGGTGGTTCTCCCGGCAAACCGCCCGGCTCACCCGCGGCTTCGACGTCGTTTATTCCCATGAGAAAGTCACCCGGTTCGACGTGATGAACGTCCACTGCGGCACCTTCATCGGCGGCCTGCGCGGCGTCGAGCGCGGCGAACCCAGAAACCCCGCCGCCATCTGGCTCAAGACCCTCACCGACCCCAGCATCGGCGCCAACTGGCTCCTCGAAAGAATCCATTACACGACCGCCCCCGGCCGGTTCTGGGTCGCCGATTCCGACCTCGTCAAACGCGAGGTCCAACGCTACTACCCCATCCCCGACGACCGCTTCCTCGTGGCCCACTCCGGCGTGGACGACCCGGCACCCAACCTCGCCGAGCGCCGGCTCGAGTGGCGACGCAAACTCGGCTTCCGCGACGCCGACGTGGTCGCCCTCTTCGTCGCCTCGGAGTTCCGGCGCAAGGGCCTGGGACCGCTCCTCGAAGCCCTCGGGCGGTTGCGGGACCGCGGCCCGCGGCTGGTCATCGTCGGCGGCGACGACCGCGCCCCCTACGCGGCCCGGGCCGGCGAATTGGGCGTCGCCGACCGGATCACCTGGGCCGGCCGGGTCAATAATGTCACCGATTATTACGCCTTGTCCGACGTGCTGGTCTTGCCCACGTTGTCCGACCCCTCCCCGCTGGCCCCGCTCGAAGCGATGGCCCACGGGTGCGCCGCCCTGATCAGCTCCGCCCGCTACACCGGCGCCGCCGAACTGGTCCAGCCCGACGAGGCCATTCTCCTCGAAGACCCGCGCAACCCCGCCGAAATCGCCGCCGCGCTCACCCGCCTGCTGGACACGGCCACTCGCAAGACCTACGCCGAGAAAGGCCGACAACGGGTGCGCGGCCTCTCCTGGGAGCGCACGGCGGCGGTGGTCTCAGCCGCGCTCGAAAAGTCCTGGACCGAACGGCACCGCCCGTGAGACCGGCGTGCGGACGCCGTCCCCGGCCAGCCTTGGGGCCTGTCGAATTTGTTGTCGGGGAAAACGGGACTTGCAATCGGGCGGCGATGCCGTAGTGTCTGGGCGTTATCTCGGGCGCGAGCGTAGCTCAGTCTGGTAGAGCGCCACCTTGCCAAGGTGGCTGTCGTGGGTTCGAATCCCATCGCTCGCTCCATCTTTTCCTCAGTATTTTCACCCCCGGTGAAATGCGTGAACTCCTCACCGCCGCACGCCCGGAAATGGTGCCCTGGCTGGTGATCGGGGCCTTTGCCGGCCTCCGCAGCGCCGAACTCCAGCGCCTGGACTGGAGCGAGGTCAACCTCGCCGAACGGCACATCGAGATCAAAGCCAGCAAATCCAAGACGGCCGCCCGCTGGTTGGCCCCCATCACCGACAACCTGGCCCGGTGGCTCGCTCCGTACGCCTAAACCTCGGGCCGAGTGACCGGGTTCGACCGGTCCAACGTGATCCCCCTGCACGCCGTCCACTGAAGCAGGTGCACGCCCGCTGCCACCCGGCGACCCGTTTGCCCGTTGAACCCTAAACTGAAATCGCGTATGCTGAGCCCCGTGCCAATGACACTGGACCAAATCGTTGAGGAAACCCGCCACTGGCCGCCGGAGAAGGTCGGCGAACTGGTCGAGCGCTTGACCGAGGACCTGCACGCTTCCGACCCGGAAATCGAGGCCGCCTGGCGGACGGAAATTACCCGCCGCGTTGAGGAAATACAATCCGGCAAAGTACAGGGCATTCCCCTGGGAGAATCGCTGGCCCGCATCCGCAAAATCGTCGGGCGTTGAGACATGCCATCCATCCCGCGGCGGACGCCGAGCTGGCGGAGGCCGTCCGTTACTACGCGGACATTGATCCGCAATTGGGCCTGCGGTTTTACCATGAAATCGAGCGGGTGATTGCCGCCGTCTGCGACCAGCCAGACCGCTTCTCCCGGTTCAGTCCGCCCGCCCGGCGCGTGCTGACCCGCAAGTTCCCCTATTCGGTGGTGTATCTGGATCAGCCGGACCGCGTTTGGATCGTGGCGGTGATGCACGCCAAACGGCGCCCCGGCTACTGGCGCGACCGGCTCTGACGGCGGCACAAATCCGCTTTCGCCGCCGCCGCGAAGGAGGTTTCCCCCCCCGAGGAAAGCCAGCAACGCTTCTCCCCACACTGTCCACGGTCGAGCGTCGTGTGGTGCTTGCCGCAATCCCTACGGGCCACGCGCTGATGCTGGTGACCCTGTTCACGGTTGCGCACCCGTTGTCGAAGACCGGTGGCCAAGCCGTCAGCTCGGCTCAATCGTGGAAAACACCCCTGAGCCGACATCGGAAACGCTTGAACAGGTATTGAGGGTCATCAGCGTGACGTTCTGCTCGCCCAAGAGTGAACGACGATACCGATGCCGCCGGCCAGACTGAAAATGGCTCCGACAAAGAACGCGACGTAGATGCTGACGCCGGTGACCCGATACGGCCAGCCAACCTGGAACAGAATCGTGACGCCGAGAAGGAGAAGCAAACAGACTCCAACGAGGAGGATCGGCAACGCGAGTACCTGGCGTCGGATGCCCGAGAGTCCAGTCAACACCGCCAGCACCAGCACCAGTTCCAATTCACCAAGTGCGGTCGTCATCTTTCAGGTATGGCGGCTGTTGACAGCCGCCTCTGGTTACGCGGCATCATCGTGAATCTCGTTGTGCGGGCACCCATCCTCCGTCGTGAACACCGATGAGGCCTGCATCGCCGTGTAATCTGGGAGGAGCCGACCGTCGTGATAGAACAGATGGACACGACCCTGAACGATACCGTTGATCGTCTGCGTTGTCCGAACGAGATTGATCTGGCCGGCGCGTGTGAACACATTTCTCGTTTCCGCGAGGCCGGTCCGATTTGTCGTCACTGTGGTGAAGGCGTGAATGCCGTTGTC
>JAGWYX010000333.1 GCA_018969165.1 Verrucomicrobiota bacterium | reverse complement strand
AACCCAGAATAACCCGGAAATCGGCCTGCCCAATTCCAGTTACATGGCCGAGACTCTGATTAAGGGCCTGTTCGGCTGGCCGAACACGTGGAACCTGGCTGGTTTTACCGGGCCGGAGGGTTACATGGTGGAAACCGGGCAGATCAACTACAACGGCAGTGGTTATGGGACGATCGATGGTTTCACCCAGGGCACAATGCCGGGCAGCCCGGGTAAGGCGCTCAACGAGGGTGGCTATGACAACTACGCCTTCGAGTTCCTGACCGTCATCAACTTCCCCAAAGCTGGGTTATACGAGATGGACGTGAACAGTGACGACGGTTTCCGCGTCATGATTGGTAACCCCAAGGACGCCTTCCCGTACGTGTTGGATGAAGCCAACTACGGCAAAGGCAACAGCGACGTCATGGGCCGGTTCCTGATCACCACACCTGGTCTCTACCCGGTGCGCTGCCTCTACGAAGAAGGCGGCGGCGGCAACGAAGTCACTTGGTTGATGCAGCACGTCGTCCTGGGCAATCACGGCGTCGGGGCGCTGAACAGCGGCGTGCGGTCGCTCCTCAACGATGCGGCCGATGCCAACGGCAATCCGAACGATCCCACCTCGCTGGCGACCTACCAGTACCCGATCCTGACCACCAAGGGCGCTTCCTACGTGAAGTGGTTCGCCCCGGCGCCGACCGGCACCTGGAATGCCAGCGCCAGTGTGGTCCCGGGCGCGCATGCCGACGAAAACAACAACATCACCGGCATGCGGCCAGGACCGGACACGGCGATCCAGGCGATCCTGGTGGACGGCGAAACCCCGGTGGACACCTCGACGGTCAAGCTGACGCTCGACGGCGCCAGCGTGACGCCGACGGTGACCAAGACCGGCACGAACACCACGGTGTATTTCAAGCCGGCCAGCCCGCTGTCCGATGCGCCGACGAACAACGTGCATCGCGTGCTGCTGTCCTATGGCGACCGGACGTTGGATTGGTCGTTCCAGGTTGGCACGATTGCGACGCCGACGTTCTTCATTGACGCGGCGGACTTCAACTACGGTGGCGGCCAGTCGCAGGCGGCGGCCAGCCAGATGCCGTATATCGGCGGGGCCTATGCGGGATTGGGCGCGACCAATGGCGTCGATCTCTCGAGCGCCAAGGACGCGGACAATCCGTTCTATCGCTACCCCAACTCGCTCGAGGTGCCGGTGAGCTTCGCCAACGATCGCGATCGCGGTTTGACGGCGGTGCAGACCGACTTCCGTCTCGGTTGGATTGGCTCGGGCCAGTGGTATAATTACACCCGCAGCTTCCCGGCGGGTAATTACAACGTCTATGCCGCCATCTCCTATGACGGCACGAGCGCGCATCAGCTCTACTCTCAGTTGCAAACCGTGAGCGACCCCACCAGCGCCAGCCCGACGCTGACGACGCTGGGAACGTTTGACGCCCCGGGCACGCACAACCAAGGCGGCTGGGGTTACAGCTCGATGGTCCCGTTGACGGACGCGAGCGGCAAACTGGTCAGCGTGAACCTGAGCGGCACCCAGACGCTGCGGTATAACCTGCCCAACCAGTCCACCAACGTCGTCGGCGGTGTCACCAACATCGTCTATGGCGGCAGCGGCGATTGGGACTACATGGTCTTTGTGCCGGTCGGCGGGATTGTCAGCGGACCGCAGTTCTCGGGTATCAAGGTGTCGGGGGCCAACCTGGTCATCACCTGGAGCGGCGGCGGAACCCTGCAGTCGGCCACCAGCGCCAGCGGGCCGTGGGCGGCCGTGGGCGGCAGTCCGAGCAGTCCGGCCACCGTGCCGACCAGCGGCAGCGCACTCTACTTCCGCATCCAGCAGTGACAGCCGAGCGGCTGAATTGAGACAAAAAGAGGCCGGGTGCAAGCCCGGCTTCTTTTTTGTACCGGACGCCTTTTGACGTGCAAAATCCGCGGCAGTTCGTAATCTGGACCAATGCACCACCGGCTCTTCGGTAGGGCGGCGGCCTCCGGCCGCGCCGTGCGTTGCGTGAGCGAGGGTCCAGTCAATGGCGCGCCGGGACGGCGCCACCCAGCCGAGTTCTTGGTCCCAATGCACGGTCGAGGGAACGTTTGGCCTCCCCCTGAGCCGGACCGCGGGTTGTCCGCAACCCGCAGCGCTTGGGCACGCACTGCGGCTTGGGACAAGCCGTGGTCCGATCGCGAGCGATTCATCGTCCCCATGCAGGCGCAATCGCGAAAGGAGGCCTTCCGGAATCCCGCTAGCAGTGGACGCAAGTCCGCTCAATCCCGGTCCGCGGCCGGTGCGAGCCGACTTACGTCTGCCGATTCAGCGAATCACCTGTGCCGTAAATTCCGCGCGCGGAACCCGGCTGCGCTCGGGAAAACCAAACTCCGCCTTTGGTTGGCGCTGCTGTTTCTTGCGGGAAGCAATCCGGTGAACGCTCAGATTTCCCCCGCGCCGACCCAGGCGGTCGTGGCGGCCGCGGAGGACTCCTCGCCGACGGCGCGCCTTGCCTTGGGTGAACGGCAGGCGCGTATCTACTGCCAGATGTGCCACGTGTGGCCAGCCCCGGACCTGCTGCCCAAGACCACTTGGCAGACGCAGATTCTGCCGCGGATGAGGGTTCGGTTGGGCTTCACCCCGCAAGCGGGCGAGCGCGAGCCGGACCCGAACCTGTTCGCCGCGCTGAAGCAGGTCGGCATGTTTCCGCGAGAGCCCATGATCTCCGAGGCGGTGTGGCGGCAAATCGCCGCTTACTACCTCGAACGCGCTCCGGAGCAGCCGGTGCCGCAGGATCCGCGCCCGGAAATCCGGATCGGTCTGAAGGGTTTCCAGGTCGAGTTCCCCAAGTTTCGCGAGCCGGTGCCCACCACGACGCTGGTCAAGATCAGCGAGGCGACGCACCAGATTTATTTCGGGGATGAGGCCACGCGCTCGCTGGTGACCCTCGATGCCCACGGCGAACTGGCGCGGTCCCTGAACCTGGGCAACATCCCGGTGTCGCTGACGGAGGCCGACCAGGGCCTTTACGTGACCGACATCGGCTACCTGCAACCGACCGACGCGTTGGGGGGCGACCTGCTGCGCCTGCGCCCGGTGGGCGACACCGTGCAGGGCCGGCGAATCCTGCGCAACCTGCCGCGGTCGGTGGACGCGAAATTCGCCGACCTCAACGGCGATGGCCGCCTGGATTTCGCGCTGTGCGAGTTTGGGAACAATGCCGGGCGGTTCTCGTGGTTCGAGAACCTGGGCGAGGACCGCTACCAGGAGCACGTCTTGTTGGACAAGGCCGGCCCGATCCAATGCGCGGTGCGGGATTTCAACGGCGACGGTTTCCCGGACCTGGCGGTGCTGGTGGCCCAGGCGCTGGAGTCGCTCTTCATTTTTGTCAACGATGGTCATGGCAATTTCACCCGCCACACGGTCTTCCAGCGGCCGCCCGTCTGGGGCAACGCCTATTTCGAGCCCGCCGATTTCAACGGCGACGGCCGGCCGGATTTGCTGGTGGCCAACGGCGACAACGCGGACGAGGAATTCAAGCCCACCCTCAAGCGCTATCACGGCATCCGGATTTACATCAATCGCGGCAACCTCCGGTTTGACGAGGCCTACTTCTTCCCGCTCAACGGGGCTTACAAGGCCGTCGCGCGCGATTTCCGCGGCAACGGCAAACTCGACATCGCCGCCATCTCCTATTTTCCCGACTACGACAACGCCCCGCGGGAAAGCTTCGTCTATCTGGAGAACCGCGGGAACCTGCGGTTCGCGCCCTCCACCTTCCGGGAGTGCATCGCGGGCCGGTGGATAACGATGGATGTCGGGGACCTGGACGGCGACGGGGCCCCGGACATCGTGCTCGGTTCCTATAGCCCCGGGCCGACAGCCGAGCCGGGCTTCCTGGCCCAGACCTGGAAGCAGAGCGGACCGTCGGTCCTGATCCTGCACAATACGCGCTTGGAGGCCAAGCGTGATGCCCCTTCACCCTGACGCATGTCTTCCTGGTCTCGCGCCTGGTTGATGGAAAGGCCACTTTCGCGATGGCGCACGCGGCGGGACCAGGAACCGGAATGGGTCGGAGCCGGCGCGACGGCGGTTTGGAATGCGGCGGTCCTCCGCCGCTTTACCAGGCGCCCAGTCGCACCTGAAAGCGCCAGGGGACTGGCGCACTCCAAGACGTGGCGGACGTTCCGGCGGTTCGTGGGGAGCCTCCTGTGGCGGTTGTGCATGCAACGGGATCAGGATGCCGGTAGGGCGGCGCTGCGGCGCGCCCCGGCCGAGCGGCAGTTCGGCCCGACCGTCGGCGGGTTCATCGAGCGGCGCTCTCGCCGGGGCTGGCGATTTGCCGGGTCACCACGCGGCGCGGGCGGATTTTGCTGCTACCGCGGCGAATTCCGGCTGGCCATTTACCTGGGCCTGGCCAGCGTGGCGCACGCGTGGGATTGGCACCCTGGCGATGGTTGCCGCTGGGCCGAGCTGCCCGTTCCCAAGACCGGCCAGACCGGCTTTACGCTGTTGCCGCCCGAGCGGACCGGCATCTGTTTCACCAACCGTCTGTCTGAGGAAGCCGCGGCCAACAACCGGATTCTCCAAAATGGCTCGGGGGTGGCGCTGGGCGACGTGGATGGCGACGGGCGCTGTGATTTGTTTTTCTGCAGTCTCGAGGGCACCAACGCCCTTTACCGCAACCTGGGCAACTGGCGATTCGAGGACATCACCGTCGCCAGCGGGCTGGCGGTGCCCATTCCTCAGGCGACCGGCGCGGTTTTCGCCGATGTGGATGGCGACGGTGACCTGGATTTGCTGGTCAACTCGATCGGCGGCGGGACCCGCTTGTTCCTCAATGACGGTCACGGCCATTTCACCGAGGCGCCCGAGGCCGGGTTGAGGCGCGAGTTTGGCGCCACGTCGATGGCGCTGGCGGATATCGACGGCGACGGCACGCTGGACCTGTACGTGACAACCTATCGCACGACCAGCTACAAGGATCGCCCACCAGGGGTCAAGGTCCAGGCGCGCCTGGTGGATGGCCGGATGGTGGTCACGCCCGCTGACCGCTTCATTCCCCTGTTTCGCAAGGGCGGAGCCATCATGGTCGGGGAAAAGGGTGAACCGGACTTTCTCTACCGGAACGATGGCCAGGGCCATTTTTCGCCGGTGTCCTGGACGGATGGCACGTTTCGCGACGAGGCCGGGCAACCCCTGCAGGCGCCGCCCAAGGAATGGGGATTATCGGTCATGTTCCGCGATCTGAATGGCGACGGCGCGCCGGACATTTATGTGTGCAATGATTTCCTGAACTCCCGCGATGAGGTCTGGATCAATGACGGCACCGGCCGCTTCCGCGCGATCGATCGCCAGGCCCTGCGCAACATGAGCATGTCCTCGATGAGCGTGGATTTCGCCGACATCAACCGGGATGGGCACGACGATTTCTTCGTGGCCGACATGCTCAGCCGCC
>JAGWYX010000332.1 GCA_018969165.1 Verrucomicrobiota bacterium | reverse complement strand
AGGCCTCGCGACCATTCGTTTGAATCCACTCCAGGCCCTGAAACGAAGGTCCCAGCCGCAGACCATGTTGGTCCAGGTACCTGAGAATGGCCGCCCCCTCGATTCGGCGCGGCAACCGCTGCAGCAGCTCCTCGATTGAAAGCCGCGGTATCAGCTCGGGCGCGTCCCCGTGCGACAGCCGGCCCTGGGCGTGAATGACCGTTTCATTGCCCTCCCGGGATCGCACTTCGAACGTCCCCGCCTCCCGCCCCGTTCGGGACAGCACCAACTCCACCCTCCGCCGCGACTCGACCGCCATCGGGCGGAGCCAGACCACGCGGCTTACCCGGATTGACTCCCACTCGGGATGGGCCAGCCGGGCCGCAACCCTCGCCATTTCCAAATAGACCACCGCCGGCAGGACCTTTTGCCCCGCCAGCACGTGGTCTCTCAGGTAAAACGCCTCGCCACTCAGTGTCGTGCAGAAAATGATTTCGTGTTCGGTCGAGGACTCAACCACTAGCGCACCCGATTCGTCGGCCTTCGGCACGGTGCCGGACTCCAGCCTCGAACGTGCGGCGACGACCGGCGGACGAATGCGTTGCGGGTTGAAAGGATAGCCCGGCAACGAGACGGCCCGCGCCGTTCCAGGCGGTTTCAAGCGGAGCCAATCCAGGTCGCAGCCTTCGCAATAGAGCGCCGCCAGCGTGCCGAGCCGCGCGCGACGTGTCTCCGGACCGGCGTCCGGATCGCGGACCGTTTCCTCGACCAACGCCGCCGCCTGGAGGCGTCGCTCGGCAACTTCTTCCCGGTGTTCCCGGGACTTTCGACCCCGCCAGACGTGAGGCGAATTGACCTTTTCGCGCGCAGCCTCCAACGCCCGCCTCAGTTCGCCTGGCGAATCGGCCACGATCCCCAGCCGCCACTCGAAATGCGCCCGGCCCGCGTTCAAGGTGTGGCTGATCGAAGGCAAATCGACGTCGGTCTCCCGATCGAGCCAGGCCGCCAACCGTTCCACCTGCCGCAGCAGCGCCTCCTCGCTCTTCGCCGAGAGCGTGATCAGGCAGGCCCCTTTGGCCCCGGCATTGCGCGGCTGGGACGGCGCCTCCTCCAGCAGCACATGGGCGTTGCTCCCCCCAAAACCAAACGAGCTGACCCCGGCCCGCCGCGGCCAGGGTCGGCCAGCCGTGTCTTCCGGCGGATTCCAGGGCTGGGACCGGTCCACGATGTAGAACGGGCTGTCCTCGATCTGGATGTAGGGATTCCGGGTCTTGAAGTGGATCGAGGCCGGCAGAATCCGTCGTTCCAGACAGAGAATCGTCTTGAGGAGTCCGGCGATGCCAGCCGCCGCTTCCAGGTGACCGATGTTGCTCTTGACCGATCCCAACCCACAGAACGGGCCACGCCCCGCGGTCGATGCGCTTCCCACCGCAAACACCTTCTTCAGCGCGTTGATCTCGATGGGGTCTCCCAACCGGGTACCCGTGCCATGCGTCTCCAGGTAGCTGATTGAGCCGACGGGCACCTCGGCCTGCCGGTAAACCGCGCTCAGCAACTCGGCTTGGGCATTTGGATTCGGGGTGGTCAGGGTATTCACGTGCCCACCGTGGTTGACCCCGGTGCCCAGAATGAGCGCATGTATCCGATCTCCATCAGCCAACGCCGCGCTCAACAGCTTCAGAACGATTGCCCCCACTCCCTCACCCCGAACGTAGCCGTTCGCGTCGGCGTCAAATGTCCTGCACCGCCCGTCTGCGCTCAGCATCCCCGCCCGGCCCAGGGCCTGGTGGAACCTCGGACTCATCAACGCGTGCACCCCCCCGGCAATCGCCATCGCACACTCGCCCAGACGCACGGCCTGAACCGCCCGGTGGACCGCCACCAGCGAGCTGGAACACGCCGTGTCAATGGCCTCGCTGGGACCGGTCAGGTTCAGGAGATACGAAATCCGGTTGGCAATAATACAGTGGCAATGGCCCGTGGCCGTGAAGGCGTCCACCGCTTCCCCTCCGGGCAACAAATCGGCATAATCGGTGGTCGTGACGCCAACAAACAATCCCGTCTTCCGCGCGGCCAAGCGTTCCGGAGAGTAACCCGCGTCCTCGACTGCGTGCCAAACCTCTTGCAGAAAGATCCGGTGCTGCGGATCCATCTGCTCGGCCTCGCGCCGTGAAATCCCAAAAAAACCCGCGTCGAACTCCTCCATCCCTTCCACAAAGCCACCCCACCGCAGCCAAGGCTCGCCACCCGCTGCCATCGGATCGACCGTGGCTCGCCAGTCCCATCGAGTCAGCGGCACCTCGGTGATCGCGTCCTTCCCTCCCACCAGGTTCCGAAAGAACGTCTCCAGATCGGGAGCAGCCGGGAATATCCCGCTCATCCCGATGACGGCGATCGGCTCCGGCCCGGCCCGGTGCCGTGACTCAGCCGGCAGGACCGAATCCGCGGACCCAGCGGTTCTCATTTTGCCACGGAGCACGGCTCTCTGAGCCGCAGCATGCTCGCCTTGCTGTGGCGATCGGAGACTTTCCCGGGCCCGCTCAGCATCAGCACCGCTGCGGGTCGCAGACCCGCGCTCCGCAGGGTGAACTGCTGCCTCGGACCGAGTTTCCAAATCCTTTGTAGTCACCGTGCCCGTACCCGGAACCGGCGTCTCCACCGACCGGCTGCGGGCTCGCAAACGAAGCCCTTCGCCATGACTGGCCGCAACATAGTCGATCAAGGACTTCAAACTCGGATGCTCGAAAACGATCGCCGGCGTCAGGGCCAAGCCCAGGCCTTCATTGAGGTGATTGGCAAACTCGGTAATCGAGATGGAATCGAACCCAAATTCGCTGATCTCCGCCACCGGATCGATCTCCGCCACCGGTATCTTCAGCACGGCTGCAACGCCGGCCACCAACCGTGATTGCACCCAGTTCCGAAGCTGGTCGCCGTCGAGCGGTGACCCATCCTCCCGCCGGGCGGCTCCGCCGCCGAGCGCCGTTCGGATACGCTCGGGGTTCCCGTAAATCACCAGGCAATGCGCCACGTCCGCAAGGGCCAGTGCCTTTCCGAAGGCCTGCCAGCCTTCCTCGCTCGGCATCGCCTCCATCCCCACCGTGGCGGACCATAACTTCTGCGTCGCCACGTCCATGACCATCCCGCCCTCCGCCCAATACGGCCAGGCAATGCTGCAGGACTTTCCCGATCGCAATCCCTGCCGGCGCAGTTCCTCGCGCCGCTCGGCAAACCGGTCCAGAAACGCGTTGGCGAAGGCGTAGTCGCTTTGTCCGCGGTTTCCCAGCGCGCCCGAGATCGAGGAGAAACAGACAAAGAACTCCAGCGCCTCGCCCCGTGTCTCCTCGTCGAGCAGAACGGCCCCCAGCACCTTCGGGGCCAGGGTGCTCTCGATGGCGGCGGTCTCCTTGCCCGGAAGCAGCCCATCCTCCGTGACGCCGGCACAATGGACGATCCCCCGCAGGGGACCGAATCCCTCCCGGATTTCCGCCAATACCCGCCGCACATCCTCGCGACGCGAAACGTCGCCGCAAAAATACCTCGCCGCAATCCCCTGCTCACCCAGGGCCTCGAGCTTGGCCAACACCGCGCTCTCAGGACGCGATCGCCCCATCAAGGCCACCCGGCTGCCCGCCTTCCCGCCCAGCTTGCTAGCCACGAAACGACCGAGCCCACCGAGTCCCCCGGTCACGAGATAAACGCCCGCCCGATCCTCCGCCGGGTCCGTCCAGTTCGCCGCGGGCAGCACCTCGCGGTAACGCTTGACCTGCAATCCGCCGTCCCGGTAGCGATACTCCCTCACTCCGCTCTCCGGATCGGCCAGAATCCGTCCAACGGCTCGCGCCGTCTCCTCCTCGCCCGCGGCTCCGGACCACTCGAGCACCGCCCCCTCGAATCCCCGGTCCTCCTCGCGAAGGGATTTCAGAAAACCGGCCAAGGCCGTGTAAGCGGCGGGATCGCCCCCCCCGGCAACCTGCACCACCCCTACCAGGCAGATTGGCCGGCGCCGCGGGGAGCGGCGCAGCCAAGCCTTCGCTGCCGCCACCCATTGAAAAAGACCGGCTTCCAGGTCCCGGCCGACCTCCGCGCCCGCCTCCCAGCGAAAGATCACCGCGCGCGGAATCTCATCCGCTTGCGACCTCAATACCAACTCCCCGGCCGCAACCGTCGAAAACCGTTCGGACGCGGCACCGTCAACTCGGACCAGCGCATCGCGCAGCCCACCGATTTGATCCACCACCCACGCCGTGCCCCCGTCCATCCGACCGGCCGCAACTCGACCCTGGCCCGGTACCGGGATCCATTCCGGCGCAAAAAAAACCGCGGCGGACTTCTCCGGCAGCCGACCCGACGGCCGCACCGCGCGCAGCGAGTAGTCCCTCAACGACGCGATCCTCCGACCGGTCGCGTCCGCGATTTCGATGTCGAAGGTATGCTGTCCGCCGCCCGGTTTAGACGACCGGCAACGCACACGGGCAATCACCGCGTTCGGGCTTCGATCGAACACCCGCAGTTGGCCCAGGAAAAACGGGTAGAAGATCGCGTCCCGCGGTTCATCCGTTTGGGTCGCGACCCAGAGACTGGCCGCCTGGAAGGCGCAATCAATCACGCCGGGATGAAGCGAGCAGGTTCCGTCCCCGCCCAAGGATTCTGCCCCGCGCAGAGCGACGCGAGCCGTGGCCCCATGCGGCCCGCCCTGCCAACCCTCGAGGCCTTGAAAAGCCGGCCCGTAATCCAGCCCGTGCGACGCGAGCAACGCATAGGCCGCCTCGCGACCCAGCTCAGTACCCTGCCCGGCAATGACGGACTCGGCCGTCGCTTCGGCGGTTGCGTCGCTCGGTTCGACCGCGCTTTCTACCCATCCGGAGGCGAGCACCAGGCCGGACTCGTCCTCCACGGAAACGCGCCCATCCGATTTCGCGATCCTTGCCAGCAGAGCCCGGCTGTGCCCTTCAACTCGGAACGGTCGGAGCCAGGTGAAATCCCTGATCCGTCGCGCCGGGTGGCCAAAAGCGGCTTCGTGCGTGGCGCTGATCAATGCGAGATAGGCCGCCCCGGGAAACACCGCCGTGCCGCCGACGACGTGATCCGCCACACACCATTCCCGAGGGTTTACGACTTTGTGACCGAGCGCTTCTTCGGCGGAAGGTTCCACGCGGTCGAGGCACACCGACAGCCTCGCGCTTCGACCAGCATCACCGGACTCCGGCTTGGCAGCAATCCAGTAGCGGTCCCGGCGAAACGGATACGCCGGAAGCGATACTTTGCGCGGACACGGCTCAGGCCAGAGTGGGCGCCAGTCAATGTCCGCGCCGGAGACCCAAAGCTGCGCCAGCACGGCCAGGTCCCGTCGCGCCAGAGCCTCGCGCACCGGCTCGGGGTCGATGCCCGCTGGCCCCGCGGGAGACGGCCTGGCTCGCTCCCGTTGGCCGATCCCTGCGAATACGCCCTCGCCCTCGAATACAC
>JAGWYX010000331.1 GCA_018969165.1 Verrucomicrobiota bacterium | reverse complement strand
CAGCCAAAAGCGGCGCCACCCTCCGGGCCAAGGCCAATTTGCCCTGGGGCGTCGTTGCGCGGGCAGTCGAGTATCGCCGAGGATACCCTCCTACCCGCACGCCTAGCCCCAGGGCAAATTGGCCGCTGGCAAACTGCATTCTCTCCCAGGGTCTGGTCAGTAAGCCGGGAGTAACCTTCTTCCAGACCACGATTCCCTCCCCCACTCTGGCATGGCAACTCTGGCTCCGCGGCGCCTCCAATACGATCGATGTCAAAAAGGCCGCCGCGCCGAACCCGGCCTCTTACGACTTGACTCAGGCCGGACAGATGCTCGTGGTGTCTCCCTACCTCGCCGGGGAGACGTTCAATAGCTCCTACTTCTTCGGCGTGTCCGGCGCTCCGGGGACCGCCCTGGGCCTTGCCTCCCGCCAACAGCCCATCATCCCAACTGGACAGCGGTCGCGTCGCTAGCCGGCAACGGCGGCCCCATCGTCCTGACGAATCCCGGCGCCAACCCCGGGGTGCGCTTCTACCGGGTCCGCATCCAGTAGCGCTGCCTCCGGTGCTTCAATCCCGGTCGAAATCGAGTGACCGTTCCCGTGGAGCAGCCTTCCCGGCTGTGGGTGGGAGCGGCTTCCAGCCGCCTGCCCAAGCCGCGCGGCTTTCCCGGCTCGCGGGATCGGGCGGCTGGAAGCCACCCACAGCCTGGAAGCCTGCTCCACGCGCCGACGCCGAGCCGCTGAACCCATACCTGGGTGAACTTCCGGGCTTGCCATCCCCGCGCGGGTTTTCCAAGCTTGCCCGAACGACTATGGCCAAGACGGCACTCCTTACCGGCATCACGGGACAAGACGGCTCTTACCTGGCCGAATTCCTCCTCGCCCGCGGCTACGAGGTGCACGGCATCATCCGCCGCGCCAGCACCTTCAACACCGGCCGGCTCGAGCACATCTACGCCGACCCGCACTCGGGCCGGGCCCGGCTGTTCCTGCACTATGGCGATCTGAGCGATGCCAGCGCCCTGGCCCGCCTCATCGCCAAAATCCGGCCCGAGGAAGTCTATAACCTGGCCGCGCAAAGCCACGTGCGCGTCAGCTTCGACAGCCCGGAATACACGACCGACGTGACGGCGACCGGCGCCGTGCGGTTGCTCGAGGCGATCCGCGAGGTCGGCTTGCCCGTCCGCTATTACCAGGCGTCCTCGAGCGAAATGTTCGGCAAAGTCCGCGAGGTGCCGCAGACCGAGACGACGCCCTTTTATCCCCGCAGCCCGTACGGCTGCGCCAAGGTCTATGCCTACTGGATCACCGTCAATTACCGTGAATCCTATGGCGTCCACGCCAGCAACGGCATTCTCTTCAACCACGAGTCCCCGCGCCGCGGCGAGACCTTCGTGACCCGCAAGATCACCCGCGCCGTGGCCCATATCCTGGCCGGGCTGCAGGACAAATTGTACCTCGGCAACCTGGACGCCAAGCGCGATTGGGGCTACGCCAAAGAATACGTCGAAGCCATGTGGTTGATGCTTCAGCAGGAGCAGCCCGACGACTACATCATCGCCACCAACGAGACCCACTCGATCCGCGAATTCCTGGACGCGGCCTTCGGCGCCGTCAACCTGGACTGGAAACGCCACGTCGAGATCGATCCCCGCTATTACCGGCCGGCGGAGGTGGACCTGCTGATCGGCGACTACGGCAAGGCCCGCCGCCAACTGGGCTGGGAACCCAAAACCAAGTTCGCCGACCTGGTCAAACTGATGGTGGACGCCGATATCCAACTCCTCAAAGACCACCGCGAAGGCAAGATCAAGGTCACGGCCTGACCCATGCCGCACGCCCTCATCACCGGCATTACCGGCCAGGACGGATCCTACCTCGCCGAACTGCTGCTGGACAAAGGTTACGAAGTCCACGGCGTCGTCCGCCGCACCAGCGTCCTGAACCGCTCGCGCCTGGACCCCCTCTACCACGACCCCGCCATCTACGGCCGGCGCTTGTTCCTCCACTACGCCGACCTCGATGACCCCACCACCCTGCGTCGGGTCCTCCTCAAGGCCGCTCCCGATGAAATCTACCACCTGGCCGGACAGAGCCACGTCGGCTTGAGCTTCGAAATCCCGGAATCCACCTGCGAGCTGACCGCTATGGGCACGCTGCGCTTGCTCGAAATGATTCGCGACCTGCCGCGCCCGGCCCGCCTCTTCCACGCCGCCTCCAGCGAAATCTTCGGCCAACCCGCCCAGTCCCCCCAGGACGAACAGACCCCCTTGGTGCCGGTCAATCCCTACGGCTGCGCCAAGGCCTTCGCCACCCAGATCGTGCGGGTCTATCGCCAGACCTTCGGCCTGTTCGCCTGCAACGGGATCATGTACAACCACGAGTCCCCGCGCCGCGGCGAAAACTTCGTGACACGCAAGATCTGCCGTGCCGCCGCCGCCATCAAATTGGACCTGCAACGCGACCTGCCGCTGGGCGACACCTCGGCCCAACGCGACTGGGGCCATGCGCGGGATTACGTGCGCGGCATGTGGCTGGTCCTCCAGCATGCCACGCCGGACGACTACGTCTTCGCCACCGGCCAGCTCCATAGCGTGCAGGACGTGGTCGAGACCGCGTTCGCCACGGTGGCGTTGGACTGGCGCCAATACGTCAAACAGGATCCCCGGCTCATCCGCCCCGTCGAGCCGCTGCGCCTGCTCGGCAACGCCGCCAAGGCCCGCCGCCTCCTGGCCTGGGAACCCCAGACCACTTTCCGCGAACTCATCACCGAAATGACCCAGGCCGAACTCGACCGCCTCTCCCCCTCGAACTGAACCCCGGGAAGCACTTCAGACCTTTTCCGGGTTCCGTCCGAGCATTCACGGGAAGAGCGGCGCGAGACGAAAAATTCTGTCGCCGCGCGGCCGGCCGTTTACGGGTGGACCGTGAGCGGCCAGAACAGCGGGATCAGGAACGTGGCGAGGAGCCAGAACAACAAGTTGAGCGGGGCGCCGACTTTGATGAAGTCGCGGAACTGGTAGCCGCCCGCGCCATACACCAGGGTATTGACCTGGTGGCCGATCGGCGTGGCGAAGCTGGCCGAGGCCCCCAGGGCCACCGCGATGATGAACGGCCGCGGGCTGACGTGGAGCATCAAGGCGCTGTTGATCGCGATCGGGGTCAACAGCACCGCCACGACTTTGGAGGACAGGAATTCGGTCAGGACCGTCGTCACCAGGTAGGTGGCCGAGAGGACCGCGTGGGGGCCGAGCCAGCCGACTCCGCGAATGAAGACCCGGGCCAGGAGATCGGCACCGTGAGTCCGGTCCAGCGCGACGCCCAGGGAGAGCATGCCGATGATCAGGAACAGGATGCTCCAGTCGATCGACGCGTAGGCCTCCTCGGCGGAGAGGCAGCCGGCCAGGACGACGCCGACGGCGGCGATGACCGCCAGCACGGCGATGGGCATCACGTTGAGCGTCGAGAGCGCCACCACCAGGCTGATCGCCGCAATGGCCACTCCCATCCGGGCGCGCCGCGGCGGGGTGTGCGGCACATCGGCCAGGAGCAGAAAATCGCGATTATCGCGCAGAGCGTTGATGGCCGATTCGGTGCCTTCCAGCAGCAACGTGTCGCCGAAGCGCAGTTGGACCGCCTCGAGGTTTTCGCGCACGTTGACGCCGCGCCGGTGCAGGGCCAGGATCAAGACGCCGTAGCGCCGGCCGAACTGGGCCTGTTGGATCGTCTGCCCGATTAGTTCGGAGTCCGGTCCGATCACGCTTTCGACGACCAGGGCCTTCTGCAGGCCGATTGGTTCCAGGCCGAGGTTGGCGTGCGGGTAGATTTCCAATCCCTTGAGCCCCTTGATCTCCATGACCGACGACAGCACAGTGGTCAACCGCAGCCGATCGCCCTGGGCCAGCACGATCTCGCGCACCGGGCCGGCGAGGGTCTCGCTCGATCGCACCACTTCGAGGATGCGGGCGTTGGGCAGCGACGGCAGGGGCGTTTCGGCCACCGGCCGGCCGATCAACGGTGAACCGGCGACCACGACAGCCTCGGTCAGGTATTGCTTGGACGTGCCGCCCTGGAGCAGCGAGGCCAGGGTCTCGCGCTGCGGCAACAGGTGTCGGCCCACCAGCATGAGGTAGGCAACGCCCGCCAGGGCCATGAGGACACCGACGCGCGTGAACTCGAACATGCCCAGCGGCGGCTGGCCGGATTTGACCGCGGTGGCGCTGACGACCAGGTTGGTCGAGGTCCCGATCAGCGTACAGCACCCGCCGAAGATCGAGGCGTAGGAAAGCGGAATGAGCAATCGGGACGGGCGCAGGTTCCGGCGCGCGGCCAGCGAGATCATGATGGGCAGGAACACAACGACCACCGGGGTGTTGTTGACAAACGCGGAAACAAAGGCCACCAACGGCAGCATGACCAGCAGCACCGCCAGGTCGGATTTTCCCCCGATGCGGTTCAAGCGCCGGCCCAGGATTTCGATGGCCCCCGTCCGCTCCAGGGCCGCGCTGAGAACGAACAGGCAGGCGATCGTGATCACCGCGTCGTTGCCGAACACCTGGAAGGCCTCCTCCGGCGTCAGCACGCCGAAACCCAGCAGGGCGCACAGCGCCAGCATCGCCACCAGGTCCAGCGAGAGCTTCTCCCAGAGCATCGTCGCAAACGTCGCGCCCATCAGCAACAGGACCAGGAGCAAATGCCAGGACATGCGCGCACCGTGCCAGAAGCGGCTCGCGGCGGGCGAGAAAAAAGAACCGGCGCGGTGCCCGGGTTTAACCCCGTCGGCAGCCGCGCCCGCGTGGCCCGCGGCGTGAAGGTCACCCCGCGAACCGGAATACCCATGGGCCGGATCGACCAATATTACGCGACGCAGTTCGGCGCGCTGTTGCGGCGACTTGGCCACCGGGAGTTGGAAAATGGGGTGCGCCGGCTCTTTACCCGCGCGGAACGGTTGGCCGCCCGCCACTGTCTGCCGCGACCGCTGGCGCTGGCGCGCCTGCACGCGCGGCTGCGCCGGCGGGTGGGCGGCCCGGCGCCGGGCGCTCCCGAGCGATTCTTTTGCGATGCGGGTCTGGGCGGGCTGGCGCGATGGCTGCGCGCCGCCGGATATCAGGCGGTCTGGCAGCCGGCGCTGGACGACCCGGCGGTTATCCGGGAAGCCCACCGCCTCCAGGCCACGCTCCTGACAACCGACACGCTGATGATGGAGCGCGGGGTGCTGCGCGACGGGGTGGTTCCCAGTCTTTTGGTACCGCCCACGGTTTCGATGACGGAGCAGATGACGTTGGTGTTCGAGGCGTTCGGCCTGAGGCTGCGGACGCCGCGATGCATGGCCTGCGGCGGAGCATTGCGGCGCGTGGACAAAGGGCTGGTCGCTGATCGCATCCCGCCGAAGACCGGGCGCTGGTTGGACGAGTATTTTACGTGCGAGGCCTGCGGCCGGCTCTTCTGGCACGGCACGCACTGGGGGCGCATCCGGCGGCGA
>JAGWYX010000330.1 GCA_018969165.1 Verrucomicrobiota bacterium | reverse complement strand
GAACAGTTCCTGGACGATCTGCGTGTCGCCTTGCGGATGATACTGTCCCAGATTGTCGCGATCCAACAGGTAGATCGTTCCGTTCTTGCCGGCGCCAACCACCAAATGCGGATGCGCGGGGCTGCCGACGGCATCCGGGAGCACCAGGGCGCCTCCCGAGCCCAGGTCGGCGTCGTTCGCTTCCATCCAAGTCTGGTTATACGGCGTAAAATAGTCCACCGGCCTGAGACTCGAACCGCTCGACACCAGTTTCACAAACGAATCACCATAGTCGGCGCCGCCGCTGTTCGCATCGAAGGTTCCATTGCCCGTCAGCAGGTAGAGGCTGCCGCTGCTGTCGCTGGCCGGTCCCGCGCCGCTCATCCAGATGCCGCCGTCGCTGCCGTTGGGCGTGTCGTTGAAGGCACTGACCAATTGCAGGGATTGCGCCGCGTAACCCAGCACCCAACCGTGATACGGCGTGATGTCGCCTTGCGAAGCGAACGTGACGTAAACCACGCCGTTGAGCAGCAGCAGACCCGGCCGCTGAAATTCATAGAACGGCTCGAAACTGACGTCGCCGGATCCCTCGCTCCCGTCCCCGCTCCCTGCGACGCTGGCCGCGATGTCCACCGGTCCCCCGAATTTGTTCGTCCCGGTGGCGACATCCAGCGCGAAGAGCCGCTGGACATAGGTGACGGTCTGATAGTTCTTGATCTTGGCCACCACATAGAGCGTCCCGCTGACCGGATCGATGACGGGTGTGCCGGTGACGCCTTCCTCGGGTGGATCGCTCAGCCCGTAATCGGTGATGGGGACCGGGCTCTCGCCGGCGTTCGGATCGAGTAGCCGCGTCTGCCACAGCGGCGCGACGGTGCTTCCCTGGGAGGTGTCCGCATCGAACGCATAAACGCTGTCGTGCTCGGTGGCGACAAACACCACGTTGTGCGTGCCCTGACCGGGAATCTGCACCCCGCTCATATAGAGCGGTTGGGCATACACGTAGCCGTCCACCGGGCAGTCGAAGAGCTTGCCGAAGGTGTTGGGGGCGACGTTGGCCGGGCTGAGCACGGTCTCGTCCTGATTCTGGCCCGTGCGGGCGTTGTCGTTGTGGTAGGTCAACACGTTGACGCCGGTTTGCGCCGGCGCGTCGAGCAGCAGGGCCCGTGTGAGGACGAGGGTGGCCAGCCACGCGGCGCGCCCCCAGGAGCGGTGTCGCCGCGGCCGTACGCCCCGAAGGTCGAAATCAGAATTAGGGTACATGCGCCTTCTTTCAATTATAAGCAGGAACCAAGCCAGGCCCCGGGCCGGACTCCCGCGCCGGAAACGCTGGCCGCGGGATTCTCCCACCCTGTGAAGAAACCACTTCCCTGCCCACTTCACCTCCTGTGCTGTCGGTCATTCCGGCCTCTTTACTCTTAAGTCGCCCGGTCGCGTTGGTTCGAGGCGTGCGGCCTGCCGGCCGGGCCTGGGCCGACCGGATCCATGTTTCGGACGGAATCTCCCCCGAGAACCAGGGCCGTCGGAGGGCCGATAACCTCCAACCACATCGAAACTGAAACCAATCTTCTCATCTCATTTACGCCATCACTTCCGGGACGCTTACGCCGTTCGAGGTTGCAGACGCAGACCACTCGACACCGGTTACAGGCCGACGCCCGCGGCGTTAAGCGGCGGCGTGTGCGTTCGCGCGCACACCCGCTCCCGTTTGAGATTCCGGCACAGCCAACAGGAGCCACCCAACCCACCCAACCAGAGCAACGTCAATTCCCATTTCATTCCTGCCAGCGGTTCATAAATCGCAGGGTGGCATAGCACCCGGAACCAGAGCAATCCCAAGCGCACCCCTCCGCCCGCCAGCCAAAGGATAGGCAAGAGGCATTTGAGCAAAACGGTGTTCGAAGATGACAAAGCTCGACGATTCCGTTGCATACAATCCAAACAGGCCAGAGCCGCCAAGCCGGGATATTGACCCCTCCCCAATTGCCTCATGCCCCCAATGCCCCACCGGTCCCACTCCATGCCCAGAATCCGCCCCTGTGCCTCGCGGTTGGCTTGATGCCCGCCTCGGAGGCCGACCTCGTGCATTCTGCCTGGCAGAAGTCCCCCCGAATTTGACCGTGGTCAAGGTGTTGCTTGGGGCTTCCAGGCCGGCCCGGGGGCGAGCTTGGACCCGGTCCAATGCCATTCCGAAAACCGTGACCTCGCTCCCGTGGCGATCTGCGCCGACGTAGGTCGAGGACCCAATTTTCAACATCGCCGACGATTTTTTTGTCCACCTCCCACCTGCCATACGACTAAATCCATAGAGCGATGGAATCGGACCCAAATTGGCTCGTGAACGGCGCCCGCAACGGTGAGCGGGACGCCGCCAACCAACTGATCGAGTTGTTTTATCGGCCGATTTATGCCTTTCTGCGCCGACTCTGCGCCAGCGACGCGGATGCCGCGGATCTGACCCAGCGCACCTTCAGCCGCGTCTGGCAGGCGTTGCCTTCTTTCGCCGGCCGCGCGTCGGTGGCCTCCTGGATTCATAGCATCGCCTATCACGTTTACGTGGATTGGCGGCGGGCGGATCACCATACCGAACCCCGCTCCAACGCCTGGTGGGCCGGTTATCCGGCCTCCGGGCCGGCCCCGGACGAGGTGGTTGCCCGCACGGACATGGCCACCGCGATCTACGCCGCCGTGGACCACCTGGACACCGACCTTCGCGACACCATCCACCTGCACTACTACCAGGACCTCACCCTCAAGGAGACGGCCGACGCCTTGGGTATCGCCACCAGCACCGTGAAGTATCGTTTGCGCAGCGCCCTGGCCGAGTTACACAAGAACCTGGCGTCGGAACCCAGCCGGTTTCAACTCCTGAAAAACCCGAACGCCCCATGAACATCGACACTCCTGACATCGAAGCCATCCTCCGTCAGGCCCCGCGGCCCGAGCCGCCGGCCGACCTGAAACCAGCGTTAGTCGCCCGCCTGAAATTGCCACCACCCGGCGCTGCCCCCTCGAAAGCGACCACGCGGCGGCTGACCGGCAACTGGGTTCGACGCTGGGGGTGGGTGTTGGCACCGGCCACCGCTTCTTTGGCTTGCGCCGTGGTCTTCACGGTCCAGCAGGTGGAGATCACTAATCTCAAGCAGAAACTGCGCGCCGTGTTGCCGTCACCCGCCGCGGTCCGGCCGGCTCAACCCCTCCCAACCCCGGTCGCCAGCCAGGTCCAGGAGGGCGCGGCGGGATCGGCGACCTTCAATCCGGAGGCCACCCAACTCGAGCGGCAGATCGCGCAACTGGGTGACGAAGTCAACCGGTTGGAACAGTTGCAGGCCGAGAACGATCGGCTGCGAACTCAACTGGCTCGGGCCATGACCCTGCCCCCGGAGGTGCAGACGAATCTGGCGGCACTGGACCAGGCCGAGGCCAGGGCCCAGGCAATCGCCTGCGTGAATAACCTCAAGCAACTGGGCCTGGCGGTGCGGCTCTGGGCGACGGACAACGGCGAAACCCTTCCGCCGGACCTGCGCTCCATGAGCAACGAAATCTCCAGCCTGAAAATGCTGGTCTGCCCGGCGGACACGAATCGGCAGCCGGCCCAGAGCTGGGCGGCCTTGACTTCCGCCAATGCCTCCTACCAATACCTGGGCGTCGCCGGGGAGTCCGTTAATGATCCCCATTGGGTCTTGTTCATCTGCCCGATCCACGGAACGGTGACGATGGCCGATGGGTCGGTGCAAATGGGAATGGCCAAAGCGCATCCCGAGCGGCTGGTCCGGCGCCAGGGCAAGCTCTACTACGAAAACAGCCCGAGCGATTACCTGGGTGACGCCCGGTCTCAGAGAGGTTCCTCTTCGGAAAAACCGTCGCCGGCAGGCGCGCCGGGCGGTGCTCCCAACCCATGAACACGCGCGTTCTGCTCGGCAGCAGTCTTTGTGTGGTATGCCTGCTGTTGCTCTGGAATGTCGTTGAACAAAAGGGCGAACTGGCCAGGTTGCATGCCGGCTTGGTCAACCACGCGGACCAGGCAAGATCCCGGCCAACCGTTTCATCCGCCGCGCCGCCGGTTCCTTCGGCCGCGGAAGTCGCCGTGCCGGTGAAAGTACTGCGGCTGCGCGGCCAGGTGGGGATGCTCCGCGTACGCCTGCGCGAACTGGCCGCCGTGCGCGCCGAGAACGAACGCCTGCGCGCGCAAGTAGCGGCGACGGCCACCAATCCTGCCGCCGGTGGCCTTCCCGCGGGCTACCTGCTGCGCTCGCAAGCCAAGTGGTCCGGATTCAGCACGCCGGAGAACACCCTCCAAACCTTCCTGTGGGCCGCGCAACATCGCGACCTGACCAATCTCCTCCAGGTCTTCACCCCCGAGGCGGCGGGCCGGTTCCAAAACCAAATCCAGCAAGGGGTCCATTCCGCATCCGAGTTCTTCGATGACGTCTCCGGCGTGCCGGGCGTGCGCATCCTCGACCGCCAGCCTCAGCCCGATGGCTCCGTCGTGCTGAATGTCCAGATCGATCCTCGGCGCCCCGATGGCATTGAAATCAGCGCCCGCCTGGTCAACGGGGAGTGGAAGTTGGATACCTTTTGAACCGCCGGCAGTTCACGGTTCACGGACTCCAGCCAGCGCCCCCGTTGCTCGGTCGATCGATCTGCACCCTCAATTCGACGGGCCGAGGTCCGAGCAGCGCGGGTGTGGCCGCGGGATCCTGCACGCGGATGACTCCGGAGACAGACTGCAGGCTGAGCCGGCCGGTCGCATCTTCGAAGCGAATCGGGGCGCCGTGGATGGAATCGTGCACGAAACAGTCGATGAATTGAATCCCGCCCGGCTGGGAACAGATCGCGGGGTCGCGCGATTCGATCAGGATCGGGGCGCGCGGGCCACCGTAGTCGCGGTGGCGGGCGACCCAGGCGTTGGACCAGACGCAATCCTGGAAGCGCAATCGCACGCCGTCGGCCGACTTGTCATAGACGCGCAGCCCTTCCCGTCCCGTGTTCTGGGTGGCGCAGTGGACAAACTCGATCAAACCGCGGGGGCCGTGGTCGCGCACTCGTCCAATCGCGATGCCGGACCAGCCTTCGGGGTCGCGCGCCGCGACCTCGTCGGGGCTCATGCCGGCGCGGCCCAGGCGCGCCAGGCAGCGCTCGAACCGGATGGAGACCGGCTCGCTTTCGCGGGTCAACTGTTTCAAATAGACCAGGATGGCGTTGCCGGCGTTATCCTCGAACCGGCAATTCCGGATGACGCAATCGACCAGGCGATCCCGAGCGGTGTCCGGCTCCAGATCGATGCCGGCTTCCGGCGCCGTGCCTGCGGTCCGGCATAACCGGCAATTCTCGATCAGCAGACGGACCGCGCTGGTGACGCTGATGCCCTGGCGGTGGTTATCGGCGCAAATGCAGTCCCGAATCACCACGTCCGAACAAGTGGGGTGGCGCGCGCTGGCCCCGATATAGACGCCATCGCCCCCGGTCTGTTCAATGCGCAAGC
>JAGWYX010000329.1 GCA_018969165.1 Verrucomicrobiota bacterium | reverse complement strand
TCGGCCCCGAGAATCTGGCTGCACCCACGTCCCCGTGTCTCCGGCTACCAATTCGTGGCTGAGCCTTTGGGACGGGGCGTATTTGACACCCTGGGCACGACGGACATTGTCAATGGCGCGTTTGTGCCGGACCGGGGGAAGGAGGCCGGGGGGCACGGGATGGTGCCGACCGGCCGGATCGGTTCCGATGCTTCCGTTTCCGGGAAATCTGCAATCCGCAATCTGCAATCTACATTTCATCATCCCGTCCGTGTCTTTCTGGCCTCCTGGCAGCCGGTCTCGCGGAAACGCGCCGTTGGCCTGCTGCACACGCCGGACGTATGTTGGCGCATGGCCGGTTGGTCGGCGATGGGTCTGGGGCAGCCGCGTCGCGCCTCGCTGCGGATAGCCGGTCGGCAACTGCCGATGCAAAGCCGCGTGTTCGCCAGCCCGGACGGCGCCGACCGCGAGTTCGTGCTCTGGGGCCTCCTCGTGGACGGCCAGCCCCTCGAGCCTAACCCACCCGTAGCCGCGGGTTTTAACCCGCGCCCGCCCGGTTCTGCCGCCAACCCATCCCCCTCCGCGTCTGCGCGTCTCGGCATTGAACCTCACGTTCCTCTCCGTGCCTCGATGGTGACGACGCCGAAACCTCCTCCTCCGTCATCCCCTTTCCTCGAGCGCCTGCGCGAGGACCTGGCCAGCCGCTGGGAGATCGCCCGGGCTTTCTGGCAGCTCGTGAAGCGCGGTGCCACGGGGACCGGCGGCAAGCAATTCCTGCGCGTGTCCGTTCCGCTCGAAACCGACTGGCAGTCCGCCCTGGAGCAGATCACCGCCTTCGTCCCCCAGTGGCTCAATCCCGTTGAATCTAATATCTGAAATCTAATATCTGAAATCCCCTGACCCCTGACAACGGACAAACCGATCGCTTTTTGCTTGAATAATTCTCTAAATCGTCTATTTCGTTCAGTCCGAATTGAACGGAGCCCACGGGAGGGCCACACGCCGATCCGCCGCGCGCAAAGTCGGGCTGCGAATCGACCGGCACGAAGTGTCCCGTGCCGAGTCGGGATGATTCACCGCCGAGACGCGGAGACGCCGAGCGGGAGTCGAGGACTGAAATCCGCAATCTGAAATCTGAAATCTGAAATCCGCCGCCCTCCGGTCCCCGATCCCTGGCCTCCGTCGCCTGTCGTCTGCTCGTCACTGTCTTATCGCTCCTAACCACTGGTTTCACGCCCTCCGCCTCGCTGCGGTGAATCACGTGCTCTGGTGAGCTGCGGATTGCCAAACCGGCTGAACTATAGTAATTTGTCGCCATGACCATCATCCGGTTTGATGACGCGGACACAGAGAAGCGGGCCATGGATTTCCTGGTCGGTCGCTACCCGTTTAAGACGTGGGCCAATGGCGACCTGATGGTGCCGGAACCGGCTCTGGGCCATCTCGCCGGTGAGGGGATCGGCTTTCGGGTCATAGGACCGGCGACGTATGAGCACTTTCTACCGTCGGTACGAAATCCTGCTCCCGCGCCGGTTTAACGACGGGAACCAAAAACAGAAAGCTGAAAGCTGCAATCCAGAAGTTCCGTCGCCTTAAATTTTTGCTTTCTGCTTTCTGAATTTCTGCTTTGACTGTCGCCCTTTGCCCTTTGCTCTTTGCCTTTCGCCCTTACCGCCCAGCCCTTTGCCCCCTGCCCTTTGCCCTGATGCGTCCCCATTGGCGTTTTGAGGATTTGGAGATTTGGCGGCTGGCCCAGGCGTTGGCGGTTAAACTCCATGCCGTGGCTGAGAAACTGGATCAGCGAAAGTGTTATCGTTACGCCGAACAGTTGCGAGCCGCTGGCCTTTCCGTGACGAACAATATCGCCGAGGGCTCTGGCAGTCAGCACACGACCGAGTTCAAGCAGTTCTTAAACATTGCGCGACGCTCGCTGTTCGAGGACGTGTCAATGGTGCTCGTGTTTGAGAAGATCGGTTTGTTTTCGCCGGGGGAGGCGGATGGCCTGCTGGCGGATTGCGATGTGTTAAGTCGCAAGATCACGAGCTTTTCCCGCACCCTCAAGTGACTCCCCTTGCCCTTCGCGCCTTGCTCTTTGCGCCTTGCTCTTTGCGCCTTGCTCTTTGCGCCTTGCTCTTTGCGCCTTGCTCTTTGCGCCTTGCTCTTTGCGCCTTGCTCTTTGCGCCTTGCTCTTTGCCCTTTGCTCTTAGCCCTTCGCTCCTTACGCAACCCGGCCTGAAACCTGCTCCCTCCGCGATGCGTCTGCACCGTGAACGAGATGACGCCAACGACCATCCACCCCACCGGCGATTTCATCACCCGCTTCGTGCCGTGGCGGTTGAAACTCGCGCAGTAAATCATTGGTTGACCCGTGAATATTAATCTCCCACTGGACCAGATGACCCCGGCAGAGAAGCTTCAAGCGATGGAGGCTCTCTGGATGAGCCTGAGCCGCGACGAGGAGTCGGTTCCCTCCCCTGCGTGGCACGAGGGTGTGCTCAAAGAACGCGAGCAGAAACTCCAGAGTGGCCAGGAAGAATTCATCGACTGGGAACAAGCCAAGCGTCAGCTTCGTGATCGACGATCATGAGGATCGTCATCCTCCCCTCAGCCACGGATGACCTCAAGGCAGGCTGCCAATTCTATGACCGACAAGGAGAGAGGCTTGGGGATTACTTTCTCGAATGCATCTTTAGCGACATCGATTCACTGCGATTGTATGCGGGGATCCATCGCAAAGTTTTCGGGTATCACCGTTTGCTGGCGGCCCGTTTTCCTTACGCGATTTATTATTCCGCCGATGAGACGACCGTCTTTGTCCGGGCCGTTTTGGACTGTAGGCAAGACCCAGTCCGGCTGCGCAAACGTTTGAAGTAACCGACTCGTTCTGCTGATCAGAATCTCTCGCCCCCCGCCCCTTGCCCTTTGCGCCTTGCCCTTTGCCCTTTGCGCCTTGCCCTTTGCCCTTTGCGCCTTGCTCTTCGCTCTCCGCCCTTACCGCTTGGCCCTTTGCGCCCAGCCCTTTGCCCATTTCCGCTTTCTGCTTTCCGAATTTCTGCTTTGTTTGGTGGATTTCCGCTTTCTACTTTGTCCGTGGGGAGTTGCCAATAGCCGGGACTGACCCCTTTACGACTCTCCCTCCGCGAGACGCCGACGGCAGCAACCGAGACGGTCGCGCTCCCCACTCCGGAACTACTGACTACGGACTACCGGATCGTTTCGGGACGCAAGCTGGGCCATCCGAGGCTATTTTGAGCGTAAGTTTTGAACATGGTTGATCTGATTCAACAAAAGCGGGCGGAGGTTGCCGACGCGTGCCGGAAGTTTAGTGTGCGCCGGCTGGAAATCTTCGGTTCGGCGGTGCACGGCGGCTTTAGCTCGCGCAAATCCGATCTGGATTTTATCGCCGACTTTCTGCCGCCACTGCATCCGGGAGTCGCGGACAGGTTTTTCGGGCTGGCAGCAGCCCTGGAAGAGATTTTTGCCCGCCCGGTTGATTTGCTGACCGACTCCATGATCCGCAATCCAGTGTTGCGTGACGAAGTCAACCGCGACCGTACCCTCCTCTATGACAACGGAGGTCAGGAAAAGGCTGCATGACATTCGAATGGCCGCCGAGGCGCTCGACCGCTTTACCAAAGGAAAGTCGGTCGAGGATTTCAAGGCGGACGAGGTATTGCAGGCCGCCGTCGAGCGGAAGTTGGGCATCATCGGCGAAGCGTTCGTGCACTTGCGTGAAGCAGATGGCGCCACGGCTGATTTGTTTTCCGATTTGCGGCAAATTGTTGGCATGAGAAACCGGCTTGTCCATGGATATGACCAACTGGATGTGGACGTGCTCTGGGATACGGTCGTAAACCACGTGCCCAGCCTTCTCCACCAGGTGGAAACGATGTTGGATTGATGCGGCATGGACGGCACCGCTGGAAAGCGAGTCATCCGAGTTGATCGCGATTTTCACCACGATGATCAATAGGACAAAAGGCAAAGCCAGAGATTGCGAAATCAGAAAACAGAGCCAGAATTTCAGCTTTCTGCTTTCAGTTTTCTGATTTGATTGTCGCCCCTTGCCGTGCGGAGTAAACCCAGTTACCTTGGCTCAATGAAGCTCCTGTTGCAGAACCTGCCGGCGTCGTTGAAGGGACAGGCGCAGCCGTTGGAGCGCTGCCTGCGCGCCATGGACGCGGCGATGCCGCTCAGGACCGTGTACCTCTTTGGGTCTCATGTCCGCGGGGAGGCCCGACCGGACAGCGATGTCGATCTGTGCGTAGTTTCCGACGAGGCCGATCACCAATTCGCCGCCTCGCGCCGCCTCAGCGAGGCCGTGCTCGACATCTGGCCGCGGCCGGCCCTCACCCTCATTCCAATTTCGCCGCAGCGTCTGCGGGAAAAGCAGGCGGTTAAAGACCACTTCTTCGCGACCGTTTTGACGGAAGGAGTGCCGATTGCCACGGAAGACGGACTCTAGCAATCCGGCCGACTGGCTCCTTCTCTCCGAACGCGACTTGGCGGGAATCCGCAAGCTGGCGGATGCGGAGACCGGCTTCGAAATGTGCCGGAGCAAGCTCGCGGAAGTCCTCGAGAAGTTGATGAAAGCGGAGTTGATTCGCTTGGGCTGGAGCCTGGAGAAGATACACGACTTGCGCAAGCTGCTTGGCGAGCTGGAGGTCCGCCACTCTGGCCTGACCGCGGCACTCCGGCCGCTGGTGACCGGCTACGCCGACATCTACTTCATGTCGCGCTATCCTGGCTTCGACCTGGAAGACCCGGACTGGCCAGCTCTTCGCCAGGATGTGTCTGCGTTACGCTCCATCCTGGAGAAGCTCAAGGCGCGGCTGACGCCGCCCGGCGGCACGGAGCCTTGACCCCCTTCGCCCTTTGCCCATTTCCGCTTTCTGCTTTCCGAATTTCAGCTTTGTTCGGTTGATTTCCGCTTTCTGCTTTGTCCGTGGGGAGTTGCCAATAGCCGGGACTGACCCCTTTACGTTCATGAGCGGTTCGATGTTGGCTGCGCGAAGAATGCGGCATCGATCCACCATGGACGGCACCGCTGGAAAGCGAGTCATCCGAGTTGATCGCGATTTTCACCACGATGATCAATAAGACAAAAGGCAAAACCAGAAATTGCGAAATCAGAAAGCAGGAATAATTTCAGCTTTCTGCTTTCGACTTTCAAATTTCCTTTGGCTGCTTTCTGAATTTCTGCTTTGACTGTCGCCCTTTGCGCCTTGCTCTCCGCTCTCTGCCCTTTGCGCCTTGCTCTTCGCTCTCCGCCCTTACCGCTTGGCCCGTTGCGCCCAGCCCTTTGCGCCCAGCCCTTCGCCCTGATGCGTCCCCATTGGCGGTTTGAGGATTTGGAGATTTGGCGGCTGGCCCAGGCGTTGGCAGTCAAACTCCATACCGTGGCTGAGAAACTGGATCAGCGAAGGTGTTATCGTTACGCCGAACAGTTGCGAGCCGCTGGCCTTTCCGTGACGAACAATATCGCCGAGGGCTC
>JAGWYX010000328.1 GCA_018969165.1 Verrucomicrobiota bacterium | reverse complement strand
AACGAAAGGCTGGATATGACAGTCGATGATGGTAGCGCAAACGTAATGACCAACCTCAGAAATGTCGTCGAAGGCGCGGAGGATTTGCTCAACGCCACGGCCGACCAGACCGCGCCCAAGCATTCGCAGGCGCGGGAGCGATTGCGGACCGCCCTGGAGTCCGCCAAGGGCGCCTGCCAACGGATGCAGGAAAACGCCGCCGCGGCCGCCAAGACGGCGGATCGCGTGATTCGCGATCACCCGTACGAATCGATCGGGGTCGCTTTTGGCGTGGGCTTGTTGATCGGCGCGCTGATCGCGCGCAAGTAGGCGCATGGCGGAGATAGCCGAGACCGCTGCCGGATTGCTCGCCGCGGCGAAGGCGCTCCTGAAGACCCTCCTGGCCACCGGGCGGAACCGCTTGGAGTTGCTGCTCGTCGAGGCCCAGGAAGAGCGCGGCCGCTTGTTCGAAGCCTTGCTCCTGGCCTTGGCCGTGGCTGTCCTGAGCCTCATGACCCTCCTGGTGGTGACGTTCACCGTGGTCGCCGTATTTTGGGAGACTCACCGCGTGGGCGTGCTTGCCGGCTTCGGCGTCGTTTACGCGGCCGCGGCGGGCGTTTTGTTCTGGAAACTGCGCCGCCGGCTTCGGAACTGGACCGCTTTCGCCGCCTCGTTGGCGGAACTCGACAAGGACAAAACATGCTGGAAGCCGTGACGGAGCGGGAGGCGTACAAACGGGCGCTGGTGCTCGAGAGCGAGTTAAATCGCTTTGCCCTGCGCCTCGAGTGCGCCAACCTCCGCGTGGTCGCAGCGCGGTTCGGGCAAGCAACCCGGCTCGACCGTCGCTTGGGCCCGGCCTCACTGGTCCTGGCGGCCGCCGGTGGGCTGCTGTTGGCAGGCCGCGTGGCCCGGTCCCGCGGGCGCTCCAACCGGTGGTTGACCCTGCTCAAATCCCTGTTGACGCTCTACGGAGTTTGGCGGGACCTCGGCCCCTCTCCCGGCCGCGCGGAGCGTCCGACGCCGGCCGCCGAGCACGCCGGTCCCTGAGCCAATCGCGTGTCCCGAATGTCCACTGCGTCTTCGCCAGCCGACAGCGCTCGGCTCGCGCGCGCGCTGGCGCGATTCGACGAGGAGAATGCCCGCGACCCCAACCGCGAGATTGTCGATGGCGTGGGGCAACCTTACGAACTGGTTTACGCCCGGCGGCTGACGGACTGGGTATTGCGACTTTGCCCCGCGGCGTCGGAGGTGCTCCGCCTGGCTGCGCGCTGCCAGCATCTCTGTCGCTGGACCATCCCGCGTGACACCTATCCGATGACCCGCGCCGGTTACCTTCAGTGGCGGGCCGAACTGAAGCAATTTCACGCGCGCAAGGCCGGTGAAATGCTGCGCGAGGCAGGTTTTCCGGAGGAGGTGGCGGCGCGCGTGCAGGCGCTGAATCTGAAAACCAACTTCCCGCGGGACCCGGAGAGTCGCGTGCTGGAGGATGCGCTTTGCCTGGTCTTCCTGGAGTTCCAATTCGCCGGTTTGGCGCGGAAGACCGACGCGGCGAAAATGATCAACGCCGTGCAGAAGACCTGGAAGAAGATGTCGCCGGCGGCCCGAGCCCAGGCCTTGCAGTTGCCCTTTGGCCCGAAGGAGAAGACCTTGCTCGACCGCGCGCTGGCCACCGGGTCCTGAGAGGAGTCCGTGCGCCGCTCTGGGGAGTGCGGCGGCCTGCGGCCGCGCCGCACTCGAGTTGAACCGTGAAACACGGTGTAATCCGAAACGCGGGCGCGACGGCTCGGGCCGCCGGCCGATTGAGTCCCCGAGCTGAAAGTATCCGCTGGATCAGCCAGGCGCCTGTCGGCCGCCTGGCTGCCGGCAGGCAGGCCAGGCAGGGCCGCGGGAACCGACCAAGGCGCGGAGGAATGAACCGCGGCTGGCGGGGATCCGGCGGATCAACCAGCTTTTCGATCCGTGGCATCCGTGGCATCCGTGGTTCGCCATCGGTGGCCATTCGTGGTTCCGGTCTGAGGCGCGCCTCGCGGCGGGTGAATCGGCATGTTTTTTTGCGGGACAAACCGGTCGCGCGGCGCTAACCTGGGAAATGGTTGGATCGTGCCGTTCCGCGTCGCCCGACGGAGGGCGGCCCGGAGCCACGGGGTTGACTTGATGTTGGCAGCGAACAAATCGACCGCAGTACCTGGCAAGCGCCCGCTGAAGTCCCGCGTCGCGAGCGAGGCGCTGTCCGAGGTGCTGGACCGTCGGACGGTCGTTGGGACGCTCTGGCAACGGGAGGGCGACCGCGTTCGCTGCTTCGCCTGCGGCCACCGCTGTCTGATCGGCGAAGGCCGGCGCGGAATTTGCAAGGTCCGCTTCAACCAGGACGGCCAATTGCGCGTGCCGTTTGGGTACGTCGCCGGTGTCCAGTGCGATCCGGTCGAGAAGAAGCCGTTCTTCCACGTGTACCCCGGGAGTGATGCCCTGACGTTCGGGATGATGGGCTGCGATTTCCACTGCGGTTATTGCCAGAACTGGGTGACCAGCCAGGCCCTGCGCGATGAGGCATCCGTCGCGGCGGTCCGGCCCGTGACGGCCGACCAGTTGCTGGCGGCGGCGCATGACCAGGGGGCGCGCCTGGTGGTGTCCAGCTATAACGAGCCGCTCATCACCGCCGAATGGTCCGTGTCGATCTTCCAAAAAGCGACGGCGGAGGGATTCTTGTGCGCGTTCGTGTCGAATGGCAACGCCACGCCCCAGGCCCTGGACTTCGTCCGCCCGTGGCTGGCCGCCTACAAGATCGACCTCAAGAGTTTCAAGGACCAGCGGTATCGCGCCCTGGGCGGCACGCTCGAGCACGTCACCGAGGCCATCCGCCTGGTTCACCAGCGGAAGCTCTGGCTGGAGGTGCTCACCTTGATCGTGCCGGGGTTCAACGACGACGAGCAGGAACTGCGGGCCCTGACCCGGTTCCTCGCCGGGATCGACCGCAATATTCCCTGGCACGTGACCGCCTTTCACAAGGACTACAAAATGACCGAGCCCAACAACACCACCGCGCGCGACCTCATGCGTGCGGCGGAGATCGGGGCCGGCGAGGGGCTGAACTTCGTCTATGCGGGCAACCTGCCCGGCCGCGTTGGCGAGTGGGAGAATACGCGCTGTCCGAGTTGTCACCAGACGCTGATTGAACGTTACGGATTCCTGGTGCACCACTACCGGATCACGCCGAAAGGCCATTGCCCCTTCTGCCGCGCGACCGTGCCGGGCCTTTGGCCGAAGGCGGGCCCCGCCGACGTGCGCACCGGCGAGGGAATGGGCGCGTATTATCAGCGGCTGCCCAAGCCAGTACCACTCCCGTGGCCTTGAGGTCCGCGCCCGGTTCGCACGCTCATGAAGCCCGGCACCCTGACGATTCGATCTCCGGCGGTGGCCGGCCGGTTCTATCCCTCCGAACCCGGTGGTTTGAAGCAAACCGTGCGCACCTTGCTCCAGCAGGCGCGGTGTGCGACGTCGGTTGCACCCAAAGCGATGATCGCGCCGCATGCCGGCTACGTTTACTCGGGGCCGATCGCCGCGTCGGCCTTTGTCACTCTCACCACGCTGCCTTCGAGCATTCGGCGCGTGGTGCTGCTCGGGCCTTCGCATCAGGTCGCGTTTAACGGTCTGGCCCTGTGTCGCGCCGAGACCTGGGTCACCCCGCTCGGCCCGGTGCCCGTCGATCTTGCCGCCGTGGAGCGAATCCGTTCGCATCCTGCCGTCAAGATCTTCGAACCGGCGCATGCCCTGGAACACTGCCTGGAGGTCGAGTTGCCCTTCCTCCAACAGACGGTTCCGACCTTTGCGGTCGTGCCGATCGTGGTCGGCGACGCCTCCGACCAGGCGGTGAGCGAGGTGCTGGAGTTGCTCTGGGGCGGACCGGAAACCTGCATCGTCGTCAGTTCGGACCTGAGCCACTACTACGAGTACGAAACCGCCTGTCAACTCGACCGCGCGGCGGCCCGGGCCATCGAGTCCCTGGCGCCTGAAGGCGTCCAGCCCGAACACGCCTGCGGCCGGATTCCCATCCGCGGCTTGCTGCGGTCGGCGCGCGAGCACGGACTGGCGGCCGCCACGTTGGATTTGCGCAACTCGGGCGACACCGCCGGCAGCCGCGATTCGGTCGTGGGCTACGGCGCCTTCGTGTTCACCGGGAACGACTAGCCAGGCGCGCCGGGGATAACAGACGACGCAAAAGAAAAGTCGAAGATGAATGGTAATGGCGACATGAGGTCAGAGGCGCGCCTCGCCAGGAGGAGCGATCCCCTGGTGGTCCCGACCGCCGAGCAAGGGGAGCAGTTGCTCCGCCTGGCGCGCGATTCGATCGCGCACGGGCTCGAGAGCGGCGAGCCGTTGACCGTGGCGCCGGAAGACTACCCGCCGCCCTTGCGGGTTCCCTGTGGTGCCTTCGTCACCCTCATGGACCAAGGCGACCTGCGTGGCTGCGTCGGCACCCTCGAAGCCTCCGAGCCGTTGATTTGCAATATCGCTCGCTACGCCTTTGCGGCGGCATTCGCCGATTCGCGCTTTCCGACGTTGACCCGGTTCGAGTTCAAGGGCATCGAAATTCACCTCTCGCTGCTTAGCGGCCTGGAGCCCATCACGTTTGGTTCGGAGACCGAATTGCTGGCGCAAATTCGGCCGGGCATCGACGGCCTGGTGCTCGAGCAGGACACCCTGCGCGCCACGCTGCTGCCTTCGGTCTGGAATGAAATCCCGGACCGGACCGAGTTTCTGCGGCGTCTGAAACAAAAGGCCGGGCTGTCGCCGGACCACTGGTCGGACCGGTTGCGCGTGCGGCGCTACCGTGCCGTGGTCATCCCGCCGGAGACACGGTAGGGCAGCGCAGCCCCGGCACACCGTCATCCGACGCGCAAGCGTCGCGGCCGGAGGCCGTCGCCCTGCCACCAGCCCGGCAGGGCGCGTTGCCGGGCGCCCGTAGCCGCGGGCTTCAGCCCGCGTCTCCACCACCGCCGGCCCCCCGCGGCAGCCCGGTTCTGCCACGCGGCGGTCACGAGCGGCGAAAAAAGAAACCTTGACCGGATGTCGATTCAAGATAAATGAATGCGAAGACTTTTCGCGAAGTCGAACACTAATAAGCAGGTCGGTGGACGGCAGTCCTTTGATTTATGAAACAACAACCTCGTGGCTGGTTCGATCGGTGGTTCTTGATCCTGGCGGTGATCGGTTTGGCGCTTGATTCGGCGACCGCGGCGGCGCCCAAGCACCTCCTGGTCGTGAGCGCGACCCGCGGTTTTCGCCACAGCTCGATTCCCGTCGCCGAGAATATCCTCGCCACCCTGGGCGAGCAGACCGGTCAGTTCACGGTGGACTACGTCCGCGGTGGACCGGACGGCAAGGGCGAGCAGGATTTCGAGAAGATGACGCCCGAGGCGCTGAAGAATTATGACGGGGTCGTCTTTGTCAGCACCACCGGCGACCTGCCCATCCCCGACAAGCAGGCCTTTCTGGAC
>JAGWYX010000327.1 GCA_018969165.1 Verrucomicrobiota bacterium | reverse complement strand
GTATAAGGCACGCCTTGTCCTGAGCGGCCGGACGCCGCTCGACCAGGGGATCGCTTCATTCATCAGCGAGCTCGAGCGACTTGGCGGCAAGGCGAGTTATGTGATTGGCGACATCAGCACCCCAGGAGCGGCCGAGGCGCTGGTGCGCGCCGCGGTGGAGGCGCACGGCCGGATCGATGGAATTCTCCACGCGGCGGGCGTGGTTCGGGGCGGGCGCTGCGACGAGGTGAACCAGGAAGCGGCGCGAGCGACCTGGTCCGCCAAAATCGAGGGCGCGTTGGCGCTCGACCTGGCGACGCGGGATTTGGACCTCGATTGGATCGTTCTCTTTTCGTCGGTCTCCTCGTTGATCGGGCTCTCCGAAGCCCCTGGCTATGCCGAGGGGAACGGGTTTCTGGACGCATTCGCTGAGTGGCGCGAGGAGGAGCGGCGGCAGGGCCGTCGGCGCGGAAAGACGATCGCCCTGAACTGGCCGCGGTGGCGCGAGGGGGGCATGCGCGTGCTGGACGAGGCCGCGGCCCAACGTTGGGAGCAATGGGCGCGCTCGACGCAAGGATTCGCCCCGCTCGAGGCGGAGGCCGGCCTCCGGGCCTTCCTCCGCGCCGTGGAAAGCCCGGGTGGATCGGTCATTATCGCGCAGGGTGACGCGTCGAAGATCGAAAAAACGCTCCGGCGCGGGCTGGGACTCGAGCACACCATTGAGCCCGACGCTGCCGCAGCAACCGGCGGCGGGTCCGACGCCGCTACGTCGGCGACCGGTCCGCAGGCGGTCGAAGTGTCGCTGAAGTCCATGGTGCGGGAATTGTTGAAGCTTCCGCCGGAGGAAATCACGCGGGAGGGCAGTCTGAGCGAATTCGGTTTTGACTCGATCACTTTGAAGGCGTTCGCAGACCGGTTGAACGCGCGCTACGGCCTTAACCTGATGCCGAGCGTGTTTTTCACCTACCCGAATCTGGCGTCGCTCCAGGCGCATTTATTGGAGGCATTTCCGGAAGCGCTGAACCGGGCAGGGTCGGTTCCAGATTCCGGGCCGGTGCAGCCGGCGGTCGGGCGTCAGGCTCGTCCGGTGCTCGCGGCGTCGTCGGGCGCCCGCGCGGCGGATGGTGAGCCGATCGCGGTCGTCGGGATGAGCGGAGTTTTCCCGGGCGCGTCAAACGTGGACGAGTTTTGGGAGAACCTGCGAACGGGCCGGGATTGCGTTTCCGAAATCCCGCCGGAACGGTGGGATTGGCGGGAAATCTTCGGTGACGCCGAGAATGACTCCTCCAAATCCGATTCCAAATGGGGCGGGTTCATCCGGGATTTCGACAAGTTCGACGCCGCGTTTTTCAACCTGTCGCGGCGAGAGGTCGAACTGATGGATCCACAGCACCGCCTGTTTTTGCAGGAAGCGTGGCACGCCGTGGAAGCGGCGGGAGAGAATCCGCGGGATTTGTCCGGCCGCAACGTCGGCGTCTTCGCCGGGGTTCAGTTCAACGAATACCAGAATCTGCTCGCCGTGCGGGGATTGTCCCACGCTTATGGCGCGACCGGCAACGCGCACGCGATGATCGCCAACCGGGTTTCGTATCTATTGAACCTGACCGGGGCGAGCGAATCGATCGACACCGCATGTTCGAGTTCTTTGGTCGCGTTGCATCGCGCGCTGTTGCTGCTGCAACGCCAGGAGTGTGATGCCGCGTTGGCGGGCGGGGTGAGCCTGATGCTCAACCCGGGCGCCTTCGTCGGGACCAGCCAAATGGGTGTGCTGTCCCCCGACGGGCGGTGCAAGACCTTCGACGCTTCGGCCAACGGATATGTGAAAGGGGAAGGTGTCGGCGTGGTTTATTTGAAGCGCCTGAGTGATGCCCAGCGGGATGGCAACCCGATTCTGGCGGTGATCAAGAGCGCGTTGGTCAATCATGGTGGCCGGGCGCAATCGCTGACTTCACCGAACGTGCAGGCTCAGCGCGATTTGCTGGTCCAAGCCTACCGGAAGGCCGGGGTCGATCTCTGCCAGGTCGGGTACATCGAGGTGCATGGCACGGGCACCGAGTTGGGCGATCCCGTGGAAGTCGATGGTCTGCAAAAGGCCTTCGCTATCCTGGGTGTCTCCGATCAGGAGGCGCGCTGTGGCCTCGGGTCGGTGAAAACGAATATTGGACATCTCGAACCGGCGGCCGGCATCGCCGGCGTGATCAAGGTGCTGCTGGCGCTGCGGCAAAAGACGTTGCCCGCCACGCTGCATTTGCAGCGGCTCAACCCGTACATCCAGCTCGGTGCCGGGCCGTTCTATATTGTCGAGAGCACGCGCGATTGGGCGGCGCCGCGCGATCGCGAGGGGCGGACGCTCCCGCGGGTGGCCGGGGTCAGTTCCTTTGGTTTTGGTGGGACGAATGCCCATGTCGTCTTGGAGGAGTATTCGACCCCGGCGAATCTCGAGCGAGCGGAGCCGGAGCAATCCGTCTGGCTGTGCGCCCTTTCAGCCAAATCGCGCGATGGCCTGCTCCGTCGGGTGGCTGATCTCAGGCGATGGCTGGCGCACGAGGGTGCGGGCGCAACGCTCGGGGATATTTCGTTTTCGCTGAACGTCGGTCGCGGGCATTACGCGCATCGTTGCGCGATCCTGGCCGGGTCTTGCGGAGAGTTATCGCGGCTGCTGGATGTGGCGGCAGCAGGCGGCGAGGCCGAGGGCCTGGTGTGGAGCAAGGGCGACAGACCTTCCCATGAACCTGCCCTCACCCTGGCCCTCTCCCAGCGGGAGAGGGAACAGCCGGCCACGCTGCCGAAATCTCTCGATGTCGTCTCCGCGATCGCAGTCAGGGGCGATGGGTTGCCCGGGCGGCAGAATCAAGCTCCAGACGGAGACCCATTCTCCCTCGCCCATCCGATGGGAGAGGGCCGGGGTGAGGGCCCGTCCCAGTCCGTGGACCGTGAGCAGGTCCGAATGGAAAAAGGGCCTTCCCAGGAACCCGATCCTTCGCTCGTCGCGCGGCTGGCTGCTCTCCAGCGCGAGTTGGCGGGACCGGCGGCGGCGACGATGGTGAATCGGTCTGGTCTCGTCGAGTTGGCGCAGCTCTACTGCCAGCGATTAACGCCGGACTGGGCCGCGCTCTACGCGCGCCATTCGGCAAGGCGGCTTGCGCTGCCGGGTTATCCATTCGCGCCGACCCGCTATTGGGTCCCGGACGCGCCCCAAGCGGCGGCGGCTCTCCCGACATCGCCGGCGCTTCACCCGCTCCTGGACGCCAATTCGTCAACGTTCCAAGAGCAGTCCTTTGCCAAGCGACTGACCGCGGCGGACGATTGCCTCCGGGACCATGTGGTGGGTGGAGTTGCAATGCTACCGGGTGCCGCGTACCTGGAAATGGCGCGAGCGGCGGCCGAGTGGTCGCAAACCCGCGCCCCAGTGCACTCGATAACCGGTGTGGCCTGGTCGCAACCCATCCAACTGGTTGGCGAGGCGAGGCACGTGGACGTGGTACTGCGCCCGACCCGCGACGGCGCGGAGTACGAGGTCCGGTCAAGCACGGCGGGAACCTCGATCTTGCACAACCGCGGCCATGTCCATTTTGGCAGGCCCGCCGAAGATGTTCCACCGGTCTCGATCCTCGACATTTTGGCGCGGCTTACCACAAAACTCGATCGAGACACTATCTACGAGTTTTTCGCCACGTTAGGACTCCAATACGGACCTTCCTTTCAGACGCTCGAATGGGCCGCCGCGGGTGAAGGCGAGGTTCTGGGCAAGCTCAAGTTGCCGGAGGCGCTGCGTGCCGATGCCAGCCGGTTTGTGTTGCATCCGTCGCTGCTGGACGGGGCGTTTCAAACCATCGTGGCGATCGGGTTGGGCGCGCCAACGGAGGAGAAGCGGAGTGCGATCCTGCCGTTCGCGCTCGATTCGATTTCCTGGAGGAGGTCGCTGCCGGCGTCGTGCTTCGTTCACGTACGTCGCTGTGGTGGGCCGTCGGTGAACGGGCTTCATCGGTACGACCTGACGATATTGGACGAGCAGGGCGCCCGCGTGTGCCTCATCAAGGGGCTGACCCTGAAGACGGCCAACCCACGATCCGCCGGGTCGGGGTCGGTTCGGTATCTCGAACCTGCATGGGAAGCGGCGAGAACATCGGGCGGGCCGGACGCGTGGCCTTCGGCGGTGATGGTTTTGGATTCGGGGGGCGGCTCCTCCGGAGAGCTCGAGCAGGAATGGCCTCGGATCGACGCCGCGAGCGGATCCATGCTCGTCAAGGTGACTGCCGGCAGGGAGTTTGCCCAAGTGGGAGAGCGGCATTTCCAGGTGCGACCGGGTGCGGAGGAGGACGGGGCACGGGTTCGGGCGGCCCTGCGTGAAATGCACGTTTCGCCGTCACTGCTCATCAACCTCTGTCCGCTGCGATGCGATGGCTGGCCCAGCCAATGGGAGGAGCGGGTGAGAACGGATTTGTTGGCGGAATTCACCCTGATCAAATCCTGGCTGGCCGGCGATGGCGGGCCGCTGCGGGTGTTGCATCTTTGCCGGGATGAAATGGGCGGATGGGTCGCCGGCTTTGCGAAGTCATTGATCCAGGAACATCCGGCGTGCAGCTATCACCTGGTTCATCTCGAGCCGGGCAGCGCGGTGCCGATGCTGCGGACGGCGCTCTCGGCGGTAACGGACTTCGCCGGTCAGCAAGGTTTTTCGGAATTCCGTCACACCGCCGAAGGCTGGCAGGTCCGCCAACTGCGGGAAGCCGGGCCGGCGGAAGACACGAACTCGGCGCTACGGAATGGAGGCGTTTATCTCATTTCCGGCGGGGCAGGCGGGCTGGGGCGAATTGTCGCCCGCCACCTGGCCACGGTTTACAGGGCAAAACTGGTCTTGATGGGCCGGTCGTCTCCGCGACCGGAGATCGAGGCTTTTGTCGCAACGCTGCGGGAATCGGGCGGTGACGCGGCGTACGTTCAGGGCGACATCACGCTGATGGCGGACGTGGAGCGGGCTGTGCGGGAGGGGGAGGCGCGGTTTGGCGCCGTGCACGGTGTCATTCATGCGGCCGGTGTTTTGCGGGATGCGCGCCTGGTCCAGACCGACCCGGGGGACGTCATGGCGGTGCTGGGGCCCAAGATTGCCGGCGCGCTGAACCTGGACAAGGCGACGCGGCAACACGCCCTGGATTGTTTCGTGTTATTTTCCTCCGCAAGCGCGGAGTTCGGCAACCCGGGGCAATCGGCCTACGCCGCGGCCAACTCGTTCCTGGACCGATGGGCGGTAGTCCGCGAGGCCATGCGCGCCGCGGGCGACCGGCGTGGCCGGACCGTTTCCGTCAATTGGCCGCTCTGGCGCGAGGGGGGAATGCGGATGCCGTCCGCGGTCGAGGCATGGCTGCGGGTGACTTATCGGTCAGTGCCGCTGGAGCGGGCGGTAGGGCTGGAAGCTCTTGAACATGTCCTGCGCCGGTCCGTTCCACAGACGATCGTGGTATCCGAGCAAACCGAGCGCCCGCGGAGTGTCGAGCCCGTGCGG
>JAGWYX010000326.1 GCA_018969165.1 Verrucomicrobiota bacterium | reverse complement strand
AAGCGGCGGTGGGGCGGACGCCGGGACGGGGTCATCGCTGAAATCCGGAATGCCATTCGTGTTGGCGTCGTTGGTGTCGTCGATCGAGATGGCCCACAGTTGGTAATCCGGCTCCGGCGTGGCCGGGTCGCCGGTCGCAAACCAGAGCGTGCCGTAGTAATTGGTGCCCAGGATCGGGTCCCGCAGGATCATGGCGTTGGTGAAACTCAACGTCAGGTTCGCCGCGTTGGTCCACGTGCCGGGCTGCAGGAGGAGTTGATTGAACCGGTTGGTGGCGATCTTGTCGAAGATCACCGGCCCGGCCAGCGTGTGGGTGGGGCTCCCCGTTTGCGCCAGCACGACCGTCCCGGTCACGGCGTTGCTGCCGGGCGTGTAACGGAGCGGACCGGTGTATTCCAGGACCGTGAACGGGGCGACGAAAGTCCCCAACGGACCGAACGACGAGCTGGTCAGGCTCAGGTTGCACGTGCCCACGGCCGACCCGGCGGCGCGCGACCAAGTGGCGGCAACGCTGCCATTGTCAACCCCGGTGATGTCGTAGCTGCCCGAGGTGGAAGCACCGGCGACGCCCTGGCTGACTTCGAAGAAATCATCGAACCCGTTGGAATTGACATCGCTGAATGGCGGCAGGTCAACGTTCATCGTGCCGTACTCCGGCGTGTTGAACGTCGGGTCCACGAACACAAAGCCGCTCCCGTAGAGCCGCGGGTCCTGCGGATTGAACAGCGGCGCCAATTCGCCGTTGGGCGGCGCGGCCGATGAGGCCGTGGTCAACTGCAGCGTGTAGGTGTTGCCAAACCCGGTCATCGTCGCGGTCTGGAATTGGAGCGACAGACAGAACAACCGCGTCGCGGCCGTCTCGGCGCCGTAAACCGCACCCGGAACGCACAGCAGGGCAAAAACCAAACCCTGCAACCGCCGTTTCATACCACTAGCGAGACGCCGCCTCAGACCTTCTTTCAAAAACGGAGCGCGGCTGGGTCGAAGACCAGCCGCAGCGCGGCGGCGGAGTAACACGTGCCCGAAACGCAAGACGTGCTGCGGCTGGTCGAGGACGACCCAGCCGCGCTCCGCATTTTTCCAAAACGCTCTCAGATCTCCTTCCCGGTCGGTTGGGGTACGCGCGGTCTGGGTGTGCTTCCGGTATCTCCTCTGTGCGCCTGCCTGTCGGCAGCCAGGCCTCGCTCGTTATTCCTCCGGAATCCGCATCGCGTAGAACGAGCGATAGGCAAACACCAGCGCCACCACGAAGAAGATGCCGCCGATCGCCGTTTTGAGTCCTTGCGATTGCATCGTCACCGCGATCTCCACCGCCAGCAGCCCAAACAACGTCGTGAATTTGATCACCGGGTTCAACGACACCGACGAGGTGTCCTTGAACGGATCGCCCACCGTGTCGCCGACGACCGTGGCCGCGTGGAGTTCGGTCCCTTTCTGGCGTAGCTCGACTTCGACGATCTTCTTGGCGTTATCCCAGGCGCCGCCGGCATTGGCCATGAACACGGCCTGGAACAGACCGAAGAACGCGATCGCCACCAGGTAACCGATGAAATAGTACGGGTTGAAGAACGGCAGCGCCAGCGCCAGGCAGAAGATCACGATGAAAATATTCCACATCCCCTTCTGCGCATAGACCGTGCAGATGCGCACGACCTCTTTGCTGTCGGCCACCGAGGCCTTCGAGGCGTCGAGCTTGATGTGCTCCTTGATATACACCACCGCCCGGTAGGCGCCCGTCACCACCGCCTGCGTCGAGGCGCCCGTAAACCAGTAAATCACCGCGCCACCCGTCAGCAGGCCGAGAATGACCTCCGGCTGCACCAGGCTCAACTTGGTCACCACCCCGCCAAACAGGTTCTCCAGCAGGATGATGATCCCGAACACCATCGTGGTCGCCCCCACCACCGCCGTGCCGATCAACACCGGCTTGGCCGTCGCCTTAAACGTGTTCCCCGCCCCGTCGCCCTTCTCGAGTTGATACTTGGCGTTCTCGAAGTCCGGGTCAAACCCGTAGTCCCGCTTGATTTCCTCCCGCACGTTCGGGTGCGCCTCGATCTGGCTCAGCTCATAAACCGACTGCGCGTTGTCGGTCACCGGCCCGTAGCTGTCCACCGCGATCGTCACCGGGCCCATCCCCAGGAACCCGAATGCCACCAGGCCGAAGGCGAAGATCGGCGCCGCGAACTTGAACTTGTCCGGCATCATTTCCTGGATCGGAGCCAACTGGGAGAAGTAATACGCCAGGGCCATCAGTACCAGAATCACCAACCCCTCCCAAAACGCCGAAAAATTGCCGCACACGAACCCGGACAGGATGTTCAAGGACGCGCCGCCGTGCCGCGAGCAGTTCATCACCTCGCGCACGTGGCGTGAGTTGGTGCTGGTGAAGACCTTGGTGAATTCCGGGATCAACGCCCCCGCGACCGTGCCGCAACTGATGATCGCCGACAGCACCCACCACAGGCTCGGGTCGATCCCGGCCTGCCCGCTCAGCAACAGGTCGCTTGCGACAAACGTGACCAGAATCGAGATCCCGGAGGTGATCCATACCAGGTGCGTCAGCGGCGCCTCGAAATCGAAATCTTTCATCTGCCCGTACTTCGCCTGCGTCACCGCCTGATTCACAAAATACGACACCAGCGAGGTCACGATCATCAGCGTCCGCATGACGAACAACCAGATGATCAGCGTGCCGCAGATCAGCGGGTTGCCCGCCAGCGCCAGCGCCAGGAAGGCGATCAGCGCCACCCCCGTCACCCCGTAGGTCTCGAACCCGTCGGCCGTCGGCCCCACGCTGTCGCCCGCGTTGTCCCCCGTGCAGTCGGCAATCACCCCCGGGTTCTTCGGATCGTCTTCGGGGAGTTTGAACACGATCTTCATCAGGTCCGACCCAATGTCGGCGATCTTGGTGAAGATGCCGCCGCAGATGCGCAGCGCGCTGGCCCCGAGGGATTCGCCAATCGCGAACCCGATAAAGCACGGGCCGACCAATTCCTTGGGCAGCAAGACCAGGATGCAGGTCATGAAGAACAGCTCGACCGCCACCAGCAGCAACCCGACGCTCATGCCCGAGCGCAACGGGATGCCAAGGGTGACAACCGGTCGGCCGTGCAGCGCCGAGAACGACGTGCGCGAGTTCGAAGTCGTATTGATCCGAATCCCGAACCAGGCCACCCCATAGGACCCCAGAATGCCCAGGATCGAGCACAGCAGGATCACCAGGACATGGCCGAAACTGTTGCCTTGCAGACCGACAAAGTAATAAACGATGCAGACTGCAATCAACGCCCAGAGAATCACCAGAAACTTACCCTGCTGGATCAGGTAGGTCTTGCACGTCTCCCAGATGATGTTCGAGACGTTCCGCATGGTCTCGTGCACGGGCAGGGCCTTGGTCTGCTGATACTGGACCAGGCCGAACAGCGCGCCAATCGCGCACACCACCAGCCCCACGTACATCAAGGCCAAGCCGCTGACCGTCCCGCCAAAAAGGTGAAACTGGACGGGGGCCAAATCCGGCAGCCGGATGTCAGCTTCCCCCGCGGCGGCGCTGCCGGCGGCGCCAACCCCCAGAGCCAGGACCAACAGGTCCCGGACGATCGATTTATAATTTCGCATAGAATTACCCAAGATAAACGGATGCGGACATATACGTCAGTGCAAGTTAATCATCTTGACCGATGCCGCCCAGCCAACTAATTCAAACCGCCCCACCGGTCAAGCGCATTATTTGGCCGCCCCTCCGAACTTCAAATAAACGGGCCGCCCGAGTCGTCGAACCCACAACAAAAGACCGATGCTGCGCGAACATGGCGATCGCCCCTGCACGATTATTCTCGGCCTCCGCCCGTCCCCTGCGGTGGCGGCCCGGCCGCGCCGGGCCGGAGTGGCAAACCGAGGTCCGACCTCTGTCCTTGACGCGTGCGGGCGTAAAACCTATGAGTAGGCCAGCGATCGAACGCCTATCTCCTCATGAACCCATCTCCCGCTCCCCCCAACTCGACCTCGCGCCGGCAGTTCCTTAAGACCTCGACCACCGCCGTCCTGGGCGGGGCGTTGGCCTCCCAGTGGGCGTTGTCCGGCCGCGCCCAGGCCCCCAACAGCGAGACCCTCAAGGTCGGCCTCATCGGCTGCGGCGGGCGCGGCACGGGCGCCGCCGCCCAGGCCCTCCATGCCGACAACAATGTGATGCTCACCGCCATGGCCGATGTCTTCCCGGAACGGTTGCAGGCCAGCCTGGCCGAACTGCGCCGCCAGGCCCCGGACAAGGTCAAGGTCCAGGACGATCACTCCTTTATCGGCCTGGATGCCTACCAGAAAGTCCTGGACAGCGGGGTGGACGTGGTGATCCTCACGACCCCGCCGGGCTTCCGCCCGGTCCACCTCAAGGCCGCCGTCGCCGCCAATAAACATATCTTCTGCGAGAAACCCGTCGCGACGGATGCCCCCGGCCTGCGCTCGGTCATGGAATCGGTCGCCGAATCCAAGCAGAAACCGATCGCGCTGGTCGCCGGCTTTTGCTGGCGCTACAACACCTCCCGGCGCGCCTTCTACCAGCACATCCACGACGGCGCCATCGGCGATCTGCGCGCGATCTACGCCACCTACTACACCAGCCCGGTCAAACCCATGCCTCCGGCCGACCGGCGCCCGGCCAACTGCACCGATGTCGAGTGGCAGCTCCGCAACTGGTACAACTTCGTCTGGCTTTGCGGCGACAGCATCGTCGAACAGGCCGTCCACAGCGTCGATAAAATCGCCTGGGCCATGCGCGATGTCCCGCCCACCCGCGCGGTCGCCGTCGGCGGCCGCCAGATCCCCAGCCACGGCGGCAACATCTACGACCATTTCGAGGTCAATTACGAGTTCGCCAACGGCGAGCGCGCCTTCCTGGCCTGCCGGCAGATCAGCGGCTGTTACAACGACAACTCCGATTACCTGCTCGGTACCCGCGGCGCCGGCACCATCCCCAATTGGTCGGCGCCGGTCATCACCGGCGAAAACGCCTGGCGTTACCCCAAACGCCAGGACCTGGACATGTACCAGATCGAGCACAACGAACTGTTCGCCTCGATCCGGTCGGGCAAATACCTCAACGACGGCGACCGCATGGCCTCCACCACCCTGATGGCCCTCATGGGCCGCATGGCCGCTTACACCGGCCAGCAAATCACTTGGGAGCAGGCCCTCCATTCCCAGGAAAACCTCTACCCCGAGAACCTCTCCTGGACCATGAGCCTCTCCGCCCCGCCGATGGCCTTGCCCGGCATCACCAAGTTCGTCTAAACCAGCCGCCGCGGGGCGCCCGCCCCATCGGCGGCACCCGACTATGAACGCGCACCTGACCCGGCGGGAATTCTTGAAGTCCACCTCGGCCACCGTCACGGCGGCGGCCCTCGGCCTGAGCGCCCTCCCCCAGCGCGCCCCCGGCGCCCCCGCCAACAAACGCGGCCTCCGCAAAGGCGTCAACCTCGGCATGATCAAGACCAACGGGTC